>DBME01000422.1:0-2247 GCA_002298155.1 Holophagaceae bacterium UBA706
CGGCGGGGGCCGGGAACGCGGTGCTCCACGTCCCCGGCCTCCGCACTGGGTTTCCGGTTCAGCTCAGGGCGATGATCAGCCCGAGGAACATGTTGATGCTGGCGATGATGATGCCGGCCAGGGCGAGACCCTCGCCCTTGACGGTGCCGTTGCTGTTCTTGCACTCCTGGTAGCCCAGGATGGAGAAGATCAGTCCGAGGACGCCGCACAAGAAGGCCAGGACGAAGCCCGCGATGGCCTTGCCCGAGGTGGTGGGGGCCTCGTAGGACGACGGGTGGTAGCCGGGGCCCGGATTGGGGGAATAGCCCGGAGGGGCCATGGGCGTGCCCGGGTAGCTGGGAGGCGCGGAAGGGTAGCCCGGGGGCGGCATGGGGGAATAGGAGGGAGGAGGCACTGGCGCAGGGGCGACCGGCGCTGCACCGGGCACCTGGGCGCCGCAGGACGCGCAGAATTTCATGCCGGGTGTGAGAGTGGCGCCGCAGGACGCGCAGAACATCGGGGACCTCCTGGAAAGAATGTTGTCGGGATGTTAGTGGTTCTACGGCATCGCACAGGCCGTGTCAATCCTTGACTGCGGCCGCCGCGTCTTCCAGGAACCGGTCCGCCAGGGCCAGCAGTCCCGCCACGTCAGGGTAGGCCGCGACATTCATCCCCGGTTCCCGATTCCCCGTGAGCATTCGGCTCACCGTGACGCCCTGACGGTAACAGCACAGCACCGGCTTGGCGCGGTCGAGCCCGTAGGCGATCTCGTAGCCCACCCCATGGGAAGGCGTGCTCACTTCCGCGATGAGGACCTCGCACTCCCGCACCCAGGCGGCATCCCGTTGATACACGGTCTCCGGATCCATGCCCCCCTCCTGACCATCGAGGGCGGGACTCGCCAGGTGGGCGGTGAGCACCTGATGGCCGGCGGCCTCCAGGTGGCGGACCAGGGCGGCGTAGGCGGGCTGGTCGCCGCGGCCGCCGGTGATGGAGCAGGAGAAGTAGATCCGCATGGGTTCCTTCGGCAAAGGTTGTCCCACCAGCTTAACGAAAAGGGCCGCCTCGCGGCGGCCCTTCCCGGAATCCGACGGCCTCAGCGCGTGATGGCGAGGTTGTAGGAGGTGGTGCTGTAGGCGCCGCTGTAGCCGATCACCTTGATGTAGTAGGTGGCGGTGGAGGAGGTGGAGTTCGTGTAGGTCACGGTCTCCGTGGCGGTGGTGCCCAGGCTGCTCTTGAGGGTGCTGCCGGTGGAGCTGAGCAGGTAGAGGTCATAGTCCTTGCCGGAAGGACCGGTCATCTTGACGGTGAGGGTGCGGCCGGCGGGGACGGTGATCTTGTAGAAGTCCTGGTCGGTGGAGCTGCTGATGGCGCCCACGATGGCGGTGACGTTCGTGGCGATCAGGTTGGCGGCGGAGGTGCTGCCGTTGCTCTCCACTTCGGTGTAGGTGGTGGAGGTGGTGACGGTCAGGGTGGCCGTGCTGGACGTCGTGGTGCCGTTGGCGTTGGTGACCTTCACGTAGAAGGTGGCGCCGCTGTCGGTGGCGACGGTGGCGGGCGTGGTGTAGGAGGCGGCGGTGGCGCCGGAGATGGCGGTGCCGTTCTTGTACCACTGGTAGGTCAGGGTGCCGGTGCCGGAGGCCGTCACGGAGAAGGTGGCGGTGGCGCCCACGGCCACGGTCTGGCTGGCGGGCTGGGTGCTGATGGTGGGGGCCGCGGTGGAACTCACGGTCAGGGTGGCGTTGTTGGACGTGACGCTGCCGCCCGTGTTGGTGACCTTGACGTAGAAGACGGCGCCGTTANNAGGACGTGGTGGCGGGCGTCGTGTAGCTGGCGGCGGTGGCGCCCGAGACGGCGGCGCTGTTCTTGTACCACTGGTAGGACAGGCCCGTGCCGGAAGCCACGACGGTGAAGGTGGCGGTGGCGCCGGTGGCCACGGTCTGGCTCGCGGGCTGGGTGGTGATGGTGGGGGCGGAGGTGCTGGTCCAGGCGGCGCCCACGTTGATGCCGTGGAAGGCGTTCCACACGGCCTGCTCCTCGGCGCTGCCGGCGCCGTAGAGGTCCTTGGCGGCGTTGATGGCGGCGGTACGGGCGGCGGCGTAGTTGCTGGAGGAGGTCAGGTAGGTCGTGAGAGCACGGTACCAGATGCGGCAGGCGTGGTCATTGCCGACACCGGTCATGCCGCTGGGCAGGTAGGTGGTGGAGGTGTCGCCGGTGGTGGTGGCGCCGCGCGCCATGAAGTACCAGCACCGGTTCATGGGGCCCGAG
>DBME01000422.1:2279-2418 GCA_002298155.1 Holophagaceae bacterium UBA706
TCGAGGCTGGGCTTGTACATGTAACGCAGGGCCTGGCCCGCATGCCCCCAGGAATTCTCGAACATCGTGTAGTTGGCCGTGACCGTGCCGGTTCCGGGGCTGTCGGGAACCACGGAGCCGGCGCCATTGGCGCCCAGCA
>DBME01000422.1:2480-8645 GCA_002298155.1 Holophagaceae bacterium UBA706
ACGCCGTGGCTCATCTCGTGGCCCACGGTGTCCAGGTCGGCTTCGCCGTAGGAGCCGGAGGGAGGGGCGCCGTCGCCGTAGGTCATGCAGAAGCAGGTGTCGTCCCAGAAGGCGTTGTCGTAGTTGGAGCTGTAGTGCATGCGGCCGTAGGCGGCCTTGCCGGTGTTGTCGATGCCGTTGCGGCCCAGGACGTTCTTGTAGAAGTCCCAGGTGGAGGCCATGCCGTGGTGCTGGTCCACGGCCGCGGTCTGGCCCGTGGCGCCGGTGGTGGAGGTGGTGGTGCCCGAGCCGTAGCCGTTGCCGTCGCCCCAGGCGTTGTCGGCGTCGGTGTAGATGGTGCCGTTGCCGCTGGTGGCGTGGTTCAGGTTGGTGGTGACGTTGTTGCCGAACGTGCCGCCGGTGCCGCGGGTCATGTCCCGCATCTCGTAGCCGGAGGTGACGCTGTTGGTGTTGAGGCTGACGGTGCCGTACCACTGGGACTTGCCGGTGCCCACCGCGGCGCTGGTGTGCAGGTCGTTCCACTGGGTGATGATGGCGCCGGTCTGGGCATTGACCATGTAAACCATGTGCTTGGTCTCTTCAGCGCCGTTCTCCAGGTCCAGGCGCACGCAGTAGGCCAGCGTGTAGCGCAGGGCCTGCCGTTCCGCCATGGTGCCGTCCACCTCGAAATCCGCGTCCGCGTGGCCCGGGAGGCGGCTGGCGCGGGGCTTGATCACCTGGATGGTCTCGGGGTAGATCACCAGCTCGGCGGCGGGGGCATGGACGTAGTCGCCCTTGGGGGCCAGGTCCTGGTGGGCCACGGCGATGGCTTCGCTTGGGGCGAGGTTCGGCTGGACATTGATGTGGATGCTGCGGTGGATGTCGACGGTGGCGGGCAGGGCCGCGCCGGAGGCATCGGTGTGCGTGACGACTTCACCGCCCCAAACGCGCACGCCCAGGTAGTGCTGCTGGAAGCGCCCGTGGGTCTGGCCCAGCTCATCGCTGTGCCCGGTGCGGAGCTGGAAGGTGTGGAGGCTGTCCAGGCCCAGGCCGGCCCGAAGAGCGAGCAGGTGATCGTGGGCCGCGGTCAGGCGCTGACTCTCGCGGGACTGGATCTCCTTGAAGGTCTTGGGGGTCACGGTGGGGACCTGGGCGGCGAGGGGGCCTGCCGCCAACGTGGCGGCGAGCAGGGGCAGACCAAAACGGCGGGTGAAGGCCATGGCTTTCTCCTGGGTATGGGAACGGAAGCTCCGGCCGGCACGGCGCCGGACACGGAGGGAGATCCGTCGGGAACGTCTGTGATGTGAAAGAATTGACTCTTCACGATCCGCACCACAGGCGGCCCGGGCAAACCAAGAATTGTTAAGGCTTATGAAAATATATTAATGACATCTTCGTCTGGTGTTCCGGCGGAACCTCAGGCATTGCAGCTTTTGAAGGTATTTTCCGAGCCGGTGGTTTGAAACGATTGAGGATGGACGAAACCCGCGCAGGGTTAACGGTGGGCGGATGCGGTGAACCGGGGCTGCAGGCGCCCGCCGCGCCGGGTGGCGCCTGTCCGGGGATCCGGAAGCGGTAGGGAACGGCCCACCGGAAAACCCAAGCGACAGCGCGTCAGGCCAATGCGCAATTCAATTGACGGCAGGTGCATGAGGCCTACATTTCTCGAAGCGTCAAAGGAGCGCTCCACGTGAAATTTGCAACCGTTCTTCCCGCCTTCCTCTTCATGTCTCTGACCTTGAATGCATCCCAATCAACATGGCTGACCAATGTCTCCAATAAGGATCTGGTGCTCGTCGTCGATCTCATCACGGACGCCAAAGGCAATTTTTGGCAATCCGAAAATGGCAAGGCGGTCAGCCACCCCCTGACGGACCGCCTTGCCATCAAGTTCCCGAAATTGACGACCATCCAGTTCGATGCGGTTGATTACCAGATGGATGGCATCTGCAGGTTGGTCGTCGAAGACCCCGCCACCGGGCGGAGCATTCTCGGCAAAGGTTTCATCTACTTCGGCACGGTGGCGTCCGGGCGCCCAGAGCCGGCCAAGTTGACCTACAACCCGAAGGGCGACACCAGCCCTGGCTTCCGCGTGGATCCTCCCGCCGGTACGCCGGTGGGCGGTACGCACATGACCATCTCATCGGTCCTTGGGGAGTCCGAGACCGAGGAGTCCAAGAAGAATTGAGTCCAGGACCTCGGACAGAGGCGGCAACCGCAGGGGGTTCCAGTGCTGGAACCCCCTGCATGTGAAAGCGCGGGCCTTCAGTCCGTTCCGGCCAGGACCCTGAGCCGTTCCACCATGCCTGGCGCCTTCCGCTCAAGTACCTGGTCGAGTTCGTGCAGGGCGATCCGGGCGCGGATGCCGGTGCCACGGTAGGCATCGCGCAGCCATTCGTAAGGCTCGGCCTGGAGGTCGTCCGGCAGCACAGGAAACCGGACTTCGGATTTCCCGTGCCGGGCACCCAGAAGATGGTCGCGAACCGTTTCGGCGGAAGGCGGATAGGTCACGGTCCAGCGGGCCAGGGAGGCGCGGATGGCCGCGGCCCGTCCCAGATCCCCGGCCAGGGCCGCTGTGCAGGCCTCCTTCACCCGGTCGGCCAGCCTCCGCCCCGCCTTGGGGGGCTCGAACCACCACACGTCCATCTGATTCCAGCCCAGCGCCAGCAGCCCTCTTCCGGGGACCGGGACAAGCCTCTTCAGCAGCAGCCGGGTCTCGGCCAGGATGACCGGCTCGTCCTCCTCGGCCAGCCGCTGCAGCCACTGGTGGCCGTCCCAGCCGACGATCGCATTGTCTCCGGAGACCGTGATAAGGGCCGTCCCGCAAATCGGCCGGGCCCGGCCCAGGGTGCCGTCCGGGTACAGGATGAGGATCCCGTGCGATCCGCCCAGGCTGAACACGATCCGGCCGTCGGGGGCTGCCGTCAGGTTGTCGGGGAAAGCGAAGCTGCAGGCGGTGGCGGGCTGGCGCCGGGTGAGGTCGTTGGAAAGCTGAAGGGCCGCCCTGCCGTCGCCGGCCAGCGTCTCGATGGCTCCGCCCGGCACGAACCGGCGGATCCGGTAGTGCTGCCAGTCCGCGAACACCACCTCGCCGGCGGCGGTGACGGCAACGCTGCTGGGCCAGCCCAGGGAGGCCTGGACCGCCGGCAGCGGCCGGCCTTCGGAATCGGTATCGCCGTTGAAGACGGTGGCGCCGTCCCCCGCCAGGGTGGTCAGCGTCCCCTCCCGGGTGAGCCGGCAGATCCGGTGATTGCGGGTGTCGGCCACCACGATGTCGCCCCCGGGCAGGACCGCGAGGCTATCCGACTGCTCGTCCAGGTGATCCCCATCCGGGACACCCCGGCTGATCACCGTCTCATGGCCGTCCAGGCCGATGCGGATCACCTGGGCCCGGTTCCCCAGGTTCTCCAGGGCGAGGATGGCCGGGTCCCCGCTGGGGTCCCAGGTGATCCCGTTCAATTTGCGGGGCGTCGCTCCGGTCCGGGAAAAGGGGGTATTCCAGACCGGCAGCCGGGGGTTCATCAGATCGGTGAAGATGACCTCCGGCCTGCCCTTGGCGGTGGTGCCGCAGGGAACCCCGGTCGCAGGTCCCTTCGCCTCGGCCCGTGGCCGCACCTGGAAGGTCGCCAGCGCGAAGGCCCCACCCCGCCGGGCGGTGGCCCGGATCTGCAGGGTCCGCAGCTCCGTGCCGCCCTTGGCCCGGAAACGGAAGGCGCCATTCGGCTCCACCCGGGTTTCGCACGCCCAGGGCTCCAGCCGCAGGCCCCCTTCGGCCACCGTCCAGTGGCAGCCGCCGCCGGCACCAGGACCGCTGATCTGGGCCTCGAACCGGAACTCGGCCCCATCCTCCAGGGGTTCGGATGGTGCGTTCAGCGTCACCTCGCCTTCGGCGCACAGGACCGCCGGCATGGCAAGAACCCCAGCGGCCACGAGGGCAGCGATTAGGCGATGACGGTTGGACATGGGCTGGCCTCCCCGCTCACGGCGCCCCTGCGCCGGGGCAGCCTTTAGGGTCGTACCGCCATCCCATGGGAAGTTCCCGGAGGGCCTTTTGGAAACCGAATGTGATTACTGCGCGGTCCCTCCGTTGGCCAGCCAGACGGTGCCGTTGAGGAAGAAGGCCCGGTTGCTGTTCACACCGTAGCCGTCGATGAGGTTCTTGCCGGACGTGCTGGTCGTGCCGTCGTCGCTGGGGGAGCTGTCCGTGATGACGAGGACGCGCCCAAGGCCCACGTAGGCGCAGGCGGAGAAGCTGCCCGAATCACCCGGCACCTGGGTGTGGAGGATTTCGCGCACCGAGGCGTTCCAGGCTGTAGTGAGCGACAGGTAGGAATAATCGTGGAAATCCATGAGGGTCAGCGTACCGTTGGGCCCGCGGATGATGGCGTTTTCCGCGGCGCCGGCGGCGGTGCTGAAAACGGAGCTGGTGGTGTTACGGTAACCGCTGGTGTCGAAGGCGTGTCCCGCCACGAACGTCATGCCGGTCCAGGAATTGCCGCCGTTGATGCCGCTGATGGTGAAAAGGTCGTTGAAAACCGTCACCGCGTCCGTGCCGCCGCTGTACCGTGACGCCCCGAAGTGGTTGCCCACCAGGAAGAGCCCGCCGCCGTTCACGACGAAGTTGTACACCGCATGTTTTTCCGCCGCCGTGAAGAGCACATAGCATTCGGGGATCACGAAGACGTTGTATTTGGAAAGATCCTGGGCATTGGAACCATCCCCGTAGGTGATGCGCCCGCCCGAGGCCGGGAGGGTCTGCACCTTCCAGCTCTGCTTGTAGAGATCGTAGGCCCACCGGCTGATGCCGCCGTTCCACTGGGTTTCTGAAGTGGGGGCGACGGGGGAGGGATCCGGCTCGTGGCCCGTGCAGATCACCCACTCGGCGCTGCTGCCCGCGTCCTCATGCTTGGTGTGGTCGAACAGGACCTTGAGCGCGCCCCCGTTCACGGTCACGGTGGCCGTGGCCGTCACGGGATCGCCGGCCTCGTTCAGGACCGTGAGGGTATACACCGTGGTGGAAGCGGGAGACACCGTCACGGGAACGCCCGTCGAAACCGCCCCTGCGACGCCCGCGACACTGGCGGAGGTCCCGGAAAAGACCGCCGTCAGGGTCGCCGAGCCCCCAGCGTTGATCGTGGAAGGCGCTGCGGTGAAGCTGGCGATGGTGGCTGCCGGCACCACCCTCACCTGGGCGCCGGCCTGGGCCGGGCTACCCAACGCCCCTGTGGCCGTGAGGGTGTAGAGGGTCGTGGCGGTCGGAGAGACGTTGATCGAGGTCTTCCCGGTGACATCCCCCACGCCCATGTCCACCGCCAGAGCGGAGGCTCCCGTCGTCGTCCAGGCGAGGATGGATCCGTGCCCGGTGGTGATGACGGCGGGGGAAGCCGTGAAGGAGGAAATCGCCGCGTTCTGGATCACCGGAACCGTGGTACTGCCCTCGGAGGACAGCGCGCCCAGGCTGTTGGAGGCTACGCACCCCAGCCTGAGGGAGCCCGCCGCGCCGGCCGTGAAGGTGATGGAGGTCCCGCCCTGCCCAGCGGTGAGGGTCCCACCGGTGACGGTCCAGGCGAAGGCCATGCCCGCCTGGGCCGGCACGGAAGCCTGGAGCCCCGCGGCGCCCTCGGAAACCGAGGCCGGCGCTGTGATGACAGGCACCACGGGCCGGGCGACGACGCCGACCGTGGCATCACCGGCGTTCGAGAGGCTACCCAGGGCATTGACCGCCACGCAAACCAGATGGAGGGTTCCCGCGGGCCCGGCCGTGAAGGTGATGGCAGTTCCGCCCTGGCCGGAGGTGAGGGTTCCCCCAGTGACCGTCCAGGAGAAGGTCATGCCCGCCTGGGCAGGGGTGGAGGCCCGGAGAACCGTGTCGCCCTCCGTCGCGGCCCCGGGGGCCGTGATGACCGGTGCGCCGGGACGGGGCGCCACCTGAAGCCGCGCGGCCTGGGAATACTGAACGGACACCCCATTGTCCCAGGCGGCCCGGAACCGGGCGCCATCGTCCGCAAGGGCGGCGGAAAACGCCAGGGTCGCGGCGGTCGCCGAAGGAACCGCGGCCCACGTGGCGCCCCCGTCACCGGAACGCTGCCACTGGCAGGATGGGGCCGGCAAACCGGAGGCCGCCGTGGTGAAGGTGGCCGTGGCGCCTTCCGTGACAGCCGCATCCGACGGCTGAAGCGTCACGAC
>DBME01000092.1 GCA_002298155.1 Holophagaceae bacterium UBA706
GGCCTGGTTCCTGGGCCGAACCGGCACGATGCCCAGGCTCGCCTTCGGGGCCTTCCTGCCCATGACCCTGGCCGCCCTCCGGGTCTGGCTGGATCCCCCCGAGCCCCGGCGCCTGAAGGCGATCGGCTGGGCGGCAACCCTCTGCGCCATCGTGGGAGGAGGAATAGCAGTGCTTGGCCTTTGGCAAAGTTAAAAATTATTAATTTTCTCCTGGATTGATCGGCTTTAATGGCCGTGAGATGCTTGTTGAATAACGCATTATCTAGGAGATTTACGATGCAGAAAGTTCGATTTGTCGTGCCCCTCGTGGCCTTGATGATCCTGGGCGGGGCTCCGCTGGTGGGTCAGGCGAAGCCCAAGGCTTCCCCCAAGGTCGCCAAGACCGCCCTCCCCGCGCCCGTGAAGGTCACCTCCGTCGAGGGGATCACCGAGTACCGCCTGGCCAACGGCCTCCGCGTCCTCCTCTTCCCGGACCCCTCCAAGCCCAACGTCACGGTCAACGTCACCTACCTGGTGGGCAGCCGGAACGAGAGCTACGGCGAGACGGGCATGGCCCATCTCCTCGAGCACATGATCTTCAAGGGCACCGCCAAGCACCCCGACATCCCCAACGAGCTCACCCTCCACGGCACCCGCCCCAACGGCAGCACCAACTTCGACCGCACCAACTACTTCGAGTCCATGAAGGCCACTCCCGAGAACCTCAAGTGGGCCCTGGAGCTGGAAGCCGACCGCATGATCAACAGCTTCGTGGCCGTGGACCCCAAGAAGGCCGCCGACCTGCTCCGCACCGAGATGACCGTCGTGCGCAACGAGTTCGAGATGGGTGAGAACGAGCCCTTCAACGTCCTCATGGAACGGGTCATGGAGACCGCCTTCATCTGGCACAACTACGGCAAGCCCACCATCGGCTGCCGCGCCGACATCGAGAACGTGAACATCTGGCACCTGTCGGACTTCTTCAAGAAGTACTACCAGCCCGACAACGCGGTGCTCCTGGTGGCCGGCAAGTTCGATCCCGAGGCGACCCTGGCCCTGGTGAACGCCACCTTCGGCCCCATCAAGAAGCCCACCCGGAAGCTCGAGGCCACCTACACCGTCGAACCCACCCAGGACGGCGAGCGCAGCGTCACCGTCCGGCGCGTGGGCGACACCCAGGCCGTCCTGGCCGCCTACCACATGCCCGCGGGCACCGATCCCGACACCGCCGCCATGGCCGTGCTGGGCCAGATCCTGGGCGACGCCCCCTCGGGCCGCCTCTACAAGGCCCTGGTCGAGCCCAAGAAGGCCGCCGTGGTCTACGCGGGCGGCGATCCCTGCCGCGAGCCCAACCTCTTCTTCGCCGGCGCCATGGTCCGCCCCGACGGCAACCTCGACGAGGCCCGCGACATCCTCCTGCGCACGGTCGAGACCGTGGCCACCATGACCTACACGCCCGAAGAGGTCGAGCGCGCCAAGACCGGCATCATCAAGCAGATCGACCTGGCCCTGAACCAGTCCGACCGCGTGGGCATCGCCCTCAGCGAAGCCATCGCCAAGGGCGACTGGCGCACCTTCTTCCTGGACCGCGACCGCATCAAGGCCGTCACCCCCGCCGACGTGGCCCGGGTCGCCGCCGCCTACATCAAGCCCAGCAACCGCACCATGGGCACCTTCATCCCCACGCCCAAGCCCGAGCGCGCCGAGATCCCGCCCGTCAAGGACGTGGACGCCATGGTCAAGGACTACAAGGGCCAGGAAGTGCGCAGCGCCGGCGAGGCCTTCGACGCCTCCCCCGCCGCCATCGATGCGCGCACGGTCCGCTTCGCCACCGCCTCCGGCCTCAAGGTCGCCATGGTGCCCAAGAAGACCCGCGGCGGTTCCGTCGTCGTGACCCTCAACCTCCACTTCGGCACCGAAGCCGCCCTCATGGGCAAGGGCACCGCCGCCGAGCTGGCCGCTTCCATGCTGAGCCGCGGCACCGCCCACATGACGCGCCAGGAATTCCAGGACCGCATGGACAAGCTCAAGGCCAACCTGCAGATCAACGGTTCGGCCGAGGGTGTCCGGGTCAGCGTCGAGACGCTCAAGGAGAGCCTGCCCGAGGTCATGAAGCTCGTCACCGAGGCCCTGCGTGAGCCGGCCTTCCCCGCCAGCGAATTCGAGACCCTCCGCCAGGAGGAGCTCGCCGGCCTCGAGGCCCAGCGCAGCGAGCCCACCGCCCTGGGCTCCCTCGCCTTCCGCCGCATGATGAACATCTGGCCCAAGGGCCACCCCCGCTATGCCGAGACGATCGAGGAGAGCATCGAGTCCCTCAAGGCCATCAAGGTCGAGGACGCCAAGGCCTTCCACGCCGCCTTCTACGGCGCCTCCAACGGCGAGCTCGCCATCGTGGGCGACGTGGACGCCAAGGCCGCCCAGGCCATGGTCGAAAGCCTCCTGGGCTCCTGGAAGAGCCCCGCGGCCTACGTCCGCATCCCCAACGTCTACAAGCCGGTTCCCGCCCAGTCCCAGGTCCTCGAGACCCCCGACAAGGCCAACGCCTTCTTCCTGGCCGGCACGACCATGGCCGTGCAGGACAACGACCCCGACTACGCGGGTCTGGTCCTGGGCAACTTCATGCTGGGCGGCGGCTTCCTGAACTCCCGCATGGCCGCCCGCATCCGCGTCAAGGACGGTCTGAGCTACGGTGTGGGTTCCCAGCTCCAGGCCGGCAACCTCGACGCCGCCGGCAGCTGGATCACCTACGCCATCTGCGCCCCCCAGAACGCCGCCAAGGTCGAAGCGGCCTTCCGCGAGGAACTGGAACGCGCCCTGGCCACCGGCTTCACGGCCAAGGAGATCGCGGACGCCAAGTCCGGCTGGCTCCAGGGCCAGGAACAGAGCCGCGCCCAGGATGCCGAGCTGGCCTCCCGCCTGATCCGCAATACCGAGGCCAACCGCACCATGGCCTACAACGCCGATCTCGAGAAGAAGGTCGCCGCCCTCACCGGCGAGCAGATCCTCGCCGCCCTCAAGAAGTTCCTGCGCCCCGCCGACGTCAGCGTCGTCAAGGCCGGTGACTTCAAGAAGGCCGCCGAAGCCAAGTAGTCCTCGGGTTCCACCCCGGCGGCCCCCTTGCGAGGGGGCCGC
>DBME01000082.1 GCA_002298155.1 Holophagaceae bacterium UBA706
CCTGGAGACCCGGGGCGCCGAACTCCTGGAGATGAACCCCGTGGTGCTGGATCCCGAGGGCCGCCCCGTGGCCCTGGACGGCGTGGGCAGCCTGGGCGCCCCGGCTCCCGCGCCGGCCTCCGGGCTCCCCGCGGCGAAGCTCCTGGACCTGCTGGTGCGCCCCCGCACCATCGCCCTGGCCGGCATCTCCGCCAAGCCCGGCACCCCCGGGCGCATGATCCTCGACAACCTGCTCACCAGCACCCTGGACCGCAAGGCCATCATCCCCATCAAGCCCAACACCGCCGAGATCGACGGGCTGCCCTGCCTGGGCGGCGTCGAGGATCTGGCGGCGAACCCCGTGGACATGCTCATCCTCTGCCTCCCCGCCGCCCAGACGGTGCAGGCCATCGAACAGCTCTGCGCACAGGGCGGGGGCGCCCAGGTGGTCTACCTGGTCCCCGGCGGCGTGGGCGACGGCGCGGACACCGAGGGCCGCGGCAAGGCCGTGGTGGACCTCCTGGCCCGGCGCCGGGCCGCGGGCCAGTGGACGCCGGCCCTGGTGGGGCCCAACGGCCTCGGCTTCCTCAGCAGCGACGGCAAGGTCAACACCCTGTTCATCCCCCAGGTGAAGCTGCCCGTGGAGGCCCGGGGCGGCGCGCTGTCCCTGGTGAGCCAGAGCGGCGCCTTCCTCATCACGCGGCTGTCCACCGCCCCCCAGCTGCCCCTGCGCTACGCAGTGTCCATCGGCAACCAGATCGACGTGCGCCTCTCGGACTTCATCACGGCCCTGGGTCAGGACGAGCAGACCCGCGTGGTGGCCACCTACGTGGAGGGCTTCCAGCCCGGCGACCTCCTGGCCACCGCCAAGGCGGCCCAGGCCGTCATCGCCCGGGGCAAGTGGGTGGTGCTCTACAAGGGCGGCCGCAGCCAGGAAGGGCAGAAGGCCGCCAGCAGCCACACCGGCGCCCTCGCCGGCGACTGGGAGCTGCAGCGCGCCCTCCTGAAGCGCGCCGGGGTCATCGTCTGTGAGAGCATGGGCGTCTACGACGCCGCCCTGTCCTGGCTGTCGGCCTTCCCCCAGGGCAAGCCCAGCCGCATCGCGGTGATCTCCAACGCCGGCTACGAGTCGGTGGTGAGCGCCGACCTTCTGGAGGGCCCCGTGCAGGGCCACGTCCTGGAGCCCGCCGAGGTGGCTTCCCTCAAGGCCCTCCTGGAGGCCCACAAGCTCCAGGAGCTGGTGAATCCGCGCCTGCCCCTGGACGTCACGCCCATGGCCGACGAGGCCGCCTACGTGGCCTGCACGCACCTGGTGGCCGCCAGCGCCGCCGACACCGTGGTGGTGGGCCTTGTGCCCCTCACCATGCGCCTGAACACCACCGACCCCGAACGCATGGACGCCTTCGCCCGGAGCCTGGCCGAGGTGGCCCGGGAAACCGGCAAGCGCGTGGGCGTGGCGGTGGAGGGCGGCCCCCTGTTCGAGGCCTACCGGCAGTCCCTCATGAAGGCGGGGCTCCCCGTGTTCCTGTCCATGGAGAAGGCCCTGCAGGGTCTGCGCGTGCTGGCGGAGGCCTGATGGTCCCGGGTTGCCGGAGCAAGCAGCGGAGGGCCGAACACGAGGCCCGGTCGTCGTGCGAGGATAGGGCGGAATAATCACCCGGCCGCACCTCCACCCAACCATCATCCGCCCACGAGGAACCCATGCCCAAGACCATGATCGAACCCTTCCGCATCAAGAGCGTCGAGCCCATCCGCATGACCACCCGCGAAGAGCGCGTGGGCCTGCTGGAGGAAGCCAAGCTCAACGTCTTCAAACTCCGCGCCCAGGACGTCATCCTCGACTTCCTCACCGACTCCGGCACGGGCGCCATGAGCTCCCGCCAGTGGGGCGCCATCATGGAGGGCGACGAGAGCTACGCCGGCGCGCGCAGCTTCTTCCGCCTCCAGGGCGTGCTCCAGAAGCTCACGGGCTACGAGCACATCATCCCCACCCACCAGGGCCGCGCCGCCGAGCGCATCCTGTTCGCCGTGGCCACCCAGAAGGGCCAGCTGGTGCCCAACAACACCCACTTCGACACCACCCGCGCGAACCTCGAGTTCGACGGCGTGGAGGCCGTGGACCTGGTGATCCCCGAGGGCACCCAGCCCAGCACGATCCACCCCTTCAAGGGCAACATCGACCTGGGCAAGGTGGAGGACCTCCTCAAGAAGGAAGGCCACCGCATCCCCTTCGGCATGCTCACGGTCACCAACAACTCCGGCGGCGGCCAGCCCGTGTCCATGGCCAACATGCGCGCCTACAGCGAGCTCCTGAAGGCCTACGGCAAGCCCCTCATCCTTGATGTCTGCCGCTTCGCCGAGAACGCCATGTTCATCAAGCTCCGCGAGCCGGGCATGGAGAACCGCACCGTGGAGAGCATCGCCCAGGAGATGTTCCGCCTGGCCGACGGCTGCACCATGAGCGCCAAGAAGGACGGCATGGTGAACATCGGCGGCTTCATCGCCCTCAAGGACGGTGACCTGGCCGAGGCCGCCCGGGCCAACCTCGTGATCACCGAGGGCTTCCCCACCTACGGGGGCCTGGCGGGCCGCGACCTGGAAGCCCTGGCCGTGGGCCTGGAGGAGGGCCTCCAGGAGGACTACCTCCGCTACCGTCTGCGCACCGCCGAATACATGGGCGAGAAGCTCCTGGCCGGCGGCGTCCAGATCGTGCAGCCCACCGGCGGCCACGCCGTCTACATCGACGCCAAGTCCTTCCTGCCCCACCTCCAGCCCCAGGACTACCCCGCGTGGTCGCTCACCAACGCCCTCTACCTGGAAGGCGGCATCCGCGGCGTCGAGATCGGCGGCGTGATGTTCGGCAAGCGCCTGGAGGACGGCACCGAGACCTACAGCCCCATGGAGCT
>DBME01000419.1 GCA_002298155.1 Holophagaceae bacterium UBA706
CAAAACCCTGGACGGCCATGCTTGCGGCGCGGTGGGTGCTGTTCTCCGCGTCCTCCGCGCCTCGGCGAACTCTGCGTTTGATCAGTTACTCCCTGATTCACACCGCTCATCCACTGCGTGGTGGGTCGATTCCCTGGGGCCTGGAGGCACACCAGGCCCCATGGATGTTGGCCACGCTGAACCGGGGACGAACGCAGATCGGACGGAAAAGGGATGGGTTGCCTTTCCCCTTTCCGCTCAAGCCCTAGTGCTCGCTGAGAGGCCGCACATACCCCAGCGCCCGGTCCTTTTCGCCATCCATGACCACATCCAGCTGGCACCCCGGGAACACCTTGTCGATGTCGATGACCCGCACCGCCTTCTCCAGCCGGATGTGCTCAGGCACCAGCTGGGTGAGGATGCTCGGGCTGTTGCGCAGGAAATCCTCGTTGAAGATGTTTCCCTCGTCGTCGGGGTAGAGGGCCAGGTAGTGGATCTTGGCCTCCACCAGGTCCTGGAAGAAGTGGGTTCCGAAGGAGAGGTCCGGGACGTAGTTGCCCTTCTTCCGGGCGATCTCCACCAGGAGCTGCGTGTTGTTGATGCCGGAATAGGTGATGCCCACGCCCAGGGTGACGTCCCCGCGGCTTCCCCACCGGCCGGGTCCCATGAGGATGAACTTGCGCCGGGGCAGGATGCCGTTGAGGCGGTTCACCGCGTCGGCGATGGCCAGCAGGTCGGCCAGGTCCGGGATGTTCCGGTACTCCTCGGGGTCCACGTAGACGATGTACCGGATGCCCTCCACGAAGCCGTTGGTGATGAACTTGCTCGCGGAGAAGATCTTGTGGTCGAAGGGCACCTTGCTGGGGATCTGGATCTTGCCCTCGTCCTCCATGCGGCTCTGGGGGCGGCACTGGAGAAGGTAGAGGTTTGACCCGTCGTGGGCGAACTCCAGGTCCACGGACGTGCCCAGGGCCTCTTGCAGGATGGCCAGGACCGTGCGGATCTGGGGCACGAAGTCCGTGCGGTCCACCAGGCCCGCGAAGGTCACCACCAGGTCGTCCTTGTGGGCGCTGACCATGCCCTTCATGGCCTTCTTCAGGAAGCCGTCCTCCAGCACGGAGACGATCTGCTCCAGCAGGGGGTAGTCGTCGCCGGCGCTGCGGAGGATCTCCTCCACGGCCAGGGTCTCGAAGCGCCCGGTCTCCAGGTTGATGACGTCCATGTAGTTCTGGGCGTAGTAGGAGACCTGGTCGGGGGTCACGTTGACCCTCAGGTTGGGCTGGCCGGGGCTCATCATGAAGGGGAAGTCGCTGCCCAGGCGGTCCACGGCCCGGGTGCCCAGGCCCGCCACCATGCGCACGATGCCGTCCTCGCGCTTGAGGCGCGGGGACCAGCGGTACTCGTTGTGGCTGAAGGCCACGCCGGCGAAGGCGGGGAAGAAGTAGTTGCCCACCTGGCGGCCCACCACCTTCTGGATGATGATGCCCATCTCCTCCACGAAATCCAGGAGGCCGCGCTCGGCGCGGTACTGGATGGGGTCGGGGCCGAACACGGAGGCGTACACCTCGCACACCGCGTCCACCAGGGCCTCCAGGCGCTCCTCGCGGGTGCCCTTGTTAGCCAGGAAAAGGCTGCGGTACTTGCCGGAGAAGGCCATGCCCTCGCTGTCCTCCAGGAGGCTGGAGGAGCGCACGATGAGGGGGCCCTCGCCCAGGTCGTCCATGGCGAACTGGACCTGCTGGAACATCTCCGGCGAGAAGAACGAGTTCTTGAAGACCTGCTCCAGGTAGGGGAAGGTCTGCCGCACCTCCTCGATGGGCGAGAACTTGAGGCTCCACAGGTCCTCGAGGCTGTTGTGGCGCAGGAAGTTGTAGATGCCGTCGGAGGTGATGTACCAGGTCTTGGGCGTGCGGATCGATTCGATCATCGGGTTGCCCGCGGCCTTGCGCTTGAGGATGCGCGCGGCGAGGATGAGGCCCGCGGCCTTGCCGCCGAGCTTGCCGTCGCCCTGGGCAGGGCCCACCACGCGGTTGAGGATCTTGCCGAAGTCGTAGATGGTGAGGTGGCGCTTGGCGATGCCGATGAACTTGAGGTTCTCCGTGAGGAAGCGCCGGATGAGGGCCACCCGCACGTTCATGTCGTCCGAGCTGGCCAGGGCCGGCAGCTCCTCGCGGGTCTCGCGGCAGAAGCGGTCCACGATCTCGGTGATCTCCACCAGGGGGATGTTGCGCTTCTCCGTGGCGATGGCCAGGAAGCCCAGCTTGTCCTGGCGCATCCACTGCTTGAGCAGGGCCGTGAGATCGGCGTCCTCGAACACGATGNNACGATGGAGGCGATGTCCTCGATCTCCCGGAAGGTCTGGACCATGGCGTTCAGGTCCCGCTTGGGCAGGGGGGCGTTGGAGCCGTGGGAGGAGGCCTCGCCCTGGGCGTAGATGGCCGGATCGAAGGTGGCGATCATCTTCTGCACGCCGGGCACGCCCATCTTGGTGGCGTGGTTCATGAGGCGCCGGATGAGGCGGTGGTGCAGGGAGGGGTCGATCTCCGTGAGGAGGTCAAGGATGTAGCGCCACTCCTGCTTCTGGGCGGGCGCGGGGGAGACGGGCGCCGTCGCCTGCTCTCCGCTGTGCTGGGCGATGCGCACCTCGGCCAGCTGGCCCAGCTTCTGGGCCGTGAGGTCCACCAGCTTCTTCTGGTCCAGGTGGAAGGGATTGCCGGGGGCGCGGGAGGAACGGTTCTCCAGGTAGACAACCTCCACCTCGCCCAGGGTCTCGCCCCGCACGACGATGGGGGCGCGCAGGGTCCAGGGGCTGGGGGTGAATCCCTTGGTCTCGAAGCACTCGCCCCAGAAGTGGATGCGGGCCTGGCAGACCTCCTCGTACTTGAACCCCTTGGGCAGGGCCTCGGCCACCACCTGGAGGATCTGGGTCAGGGAGAGATCCTCACGGGCCAGGAGGCCCGCGATGGTGAAGATGCTCTGGAGTTCCCGGGACTGGCCAAATGTTGTTTCGTTCATCAGTTCGCTTCCTAGGAGGTGCTGATGGAAGTCTAGAGGCTGTTGGG
Source organism: Holophagaceae bacterium UBA706 (assembly GCA_002298155.1). Classification (GTDB taxonomy): domain Bacteria; phylum Acidobacteriota; class Holophagae; order Holophagales; family Holophagaceae; genus Mesoterricola. Next base: position 3,042 of record DBME01000419.1, read on the forward strand.
GAAGGAATCACCTGATTCCTTTCCGGGGCGGGGTGCG
>DBME01000051.1 GCA_002298155.1 Holophagaceae bacterium UBA706
GCCTTGGCCAGCTGGGCCAGCAGCGCAGGCGGATGCAGCGCGCAGGCGGGCCCCGCCACGGAGAAGCGGATGCGAAGGGTCCGGCGCTCGGGGTCCGCCTGCCAGCGGCTCATGCGCCGCTCCCGCGAGCGGGCCACGGCGGCCTTGAGACGGCCCCGGAAGGGCTCCCAGGCCGGGCCGGCGCCCTCGAGGCGCAGGGTCGAAAGCGCGTGCTCCAGCAAGGCCTCTTTTTCCAATGCCGCGAGGATGCCGTCCCAGGCCGGAGGCTCCGGCGGGCCGGAGGCGATCAGCTCCCGGAAGGCCTTGAGGGGCGACGCTGTGGATTCTTCTTCGGCCTTGCTCATAGCATCCCAGTGTATCCAGGGACCGGCCGCGTTCCACGCAAGGGGTTTTCCGCGAAGGCTGAGGATTACTCGGCGGGGATCCGCAAAGTCCCTATGAGAATCAGCTAAGGACGGGATTGCTGCATTCTCAGTGCAGGGAAAATTTTCCCGGCGTCCTTCCTCATATTGCTTAGTAATGGCGCGGTTTTCCGTGGGATCCCCGGCTTCGTTACAAGCACGGCAATGACAATATGGGAGTTGCGGAAATACCGACGGGAGTCCGCCCCCCGAAGATCATGGCCCCTTGGATTCCAGGTAGCGTTTGGCCTCCCGCCGCAGGACCTCCGCCACGCCCTTGTCCCGCATGAGGAGCTTCAGGTCCATGTCGATGAGGCGCTTGAGCAGGTTCAGGGAGATGGCGAGCGGAGTCTTGGGGTTCATCACCAGCGCCCGGACGATGGCGTATTTCTTCATCCAGTCGCGGTTGGTGACGATGGCCCGGATGACTTCCTCGTTGATGGTGCGCATCTGCGCGATGAAAGCCACTTCCCCTTCGGTGATGCGGGGGTTGCGGATCACGTTCACCTGCACGAGGCGGTTGGCCTCGCGGATCAGGAGGGTGCGCTCCTCCTTGCCGCCCTTGATGGCGAGCATGATCTTCTGGTTCGTGCGCAGGGCCATGACGCGCCGGGTGAGGGTCAGCGGGATCTCCACGCCGTTCTCGTCCAGGACCGGGGCCACGGGGACATGCGCGGGCCGCGGCGCCTCGGCCTCCTCGGGGGTCTCCTCGGGCATGGGCAGCTCGGCCCAGGCCTTGTCCAGCTTGCCGGCCTCCACCTCGTCGATGATCGCCAGGCGCTCGGCCACCACCTCCTGCGTGGCCAGGCGCAGCACGTCCCGCCGGTACTCGTTCACGCGCCGCTTGATCTGGTACTCGGCCTCGGGATGCATCTCGAGCAGGTCGAGGATCACGGGGCGTTCCAGCCACAGCACCTGGTTGTTCAGCGGGATTTCCAGCACGGCCCCGGGCAGGTGCGGGACCACCTTCTCCATCCACTCGGAGTTCATGTCCGGATGGAGGAGGGCCGTCTCCAGGAGCTCGGGCTCCTTGCGGTAGATGAGGATGAGTCCCAGGGGGTCCGGGGGGTCCAGGGTGCCCAGGAGGACGCTGGACAGCAGGCTCTCCGGCATGGCCTTGACCGTCTCGATGGCCACCTCGGCCAGGGGCGTCTCCTTGAAGACGGCGTGGCACAGGGCGAACACCAGGTCCGCGGGCGGCACCGGCAGGTTGCCGGCCACCAGCGAGTTCGCCATGGCTTCCGGCAGCGCGCCATCGATGTACTTCTGGACGATCAGATGCACGGTCATTCCCCTTCCTGGTCCGACTCCGGAGCCGTGGGCGGTTCCTTGTCCACGGGGGTCTCGGGTAGGATCCACTCCCCATTCTCTCCGAAACGGCCCTTCCAGGGTTCACCGACCGCCGTGCCGTGGCGGATGCGCCGCCCAGCCACGTCCAGCACCACCACGCCGCCGTTGTCTAGGCTGATGGTGAAGGGGCCCTTCATGCGCAGGCGCCAGGGTTCGGAGATGCGCAGGGAGCGCTTCTGCGCGGCGGCGGGGTCCGCGTCCGCGGCCACCGTCACTTCGCAGGTGTCCTGGGACCGCATGGAGATGAGCACGCCCTCCTCGTTGACCGGGACCTCCGGCAGCACTTCGCCCACCACGGGATAGGGGCCGCCGGGTCCGGAAGGCACCCAGTGCGACGGGCCCGCGTGGTCCGCCACGGCGGCGGCCTCGGCCATGGGGCGGCGCAGGTTGCGGCCCGGCACCACGAGCCAGAGCAGCAGGAGGATGGTGCCGGCCGTGAGGGCGCCCATGAGGATTCGCTCCATGTTCTCGCGGCGGGGATCCGGGGGTTCCTGATCCTGGGAGCCGGGAAGCTGGTTCCACTGCTCCGTGAAGGCTTCGGGGTCCACCCCCAGGCGCTCGGCGATCTGGCGCGTGTAGGGCCGCTCCCGGCCCGGCGGCAGGCGGTCCCAGGCTTCGGCCTCGATGGCCTCCAGGAGGTGGACGCTGAGGTTCAGGTCGAAGGCGAGGGCATAGAGGGACAGGCCCTGGGCGATGCGGGCCCGGCGGAGGGCCTCGCCGATGCCGGCGGCGTGGGGCGTGCCCTCGGTGCCCGTCACGGCTTCCAGCCCACGGGAACCTCCTCGACCACGCGCGTCAGCTGCTCCCGGCGTTCGTCGCGGTTGAGGCGGCGGTCGTCCATGGTGCCCCGGTGGGCCATGGCGTCGCCCAGGGTGGACTGGAGATCGTCGGGGGTCACGAAAGCCCGCCCGGCCAGCCACGCCTCGGCCTTGGCCAGGGCCAGCCAGTGGCCCGCGGCCCGGGTCGAGCAGAAGCCCCGCCCGTCGCGGATGCGCGCCACCACGCGGCCCGTGTAGTCCAGGGC
>DBME01000336.1 GCA_002298155.1 Holophagaceae bacterium UBA706
CCTCCTCGGGGGTGGCCGGTCCAGGCGGAAGGAGCCGGAAGGCCAGGATGCTGAGCTGGGGCCCGGGGCCGGGGTCCACTCGCGGAAACGCCCGCAGCCGGTCATGGGCGTAGCGCGCCAGGAGGAGCTTCTCCTCCAGGGCGGCGCGGTAGGCTCCGGCGCCGTGCACCTGCAGCGGCAGCCAGAGCCGCAGGGCCCGTGCGTGCTTGCTGAATTCCAGCGTGGTCTCGGAGGGGCTCAGCTCCTCGAGGTCCTCGGGCGGGGAGGGGAGGTAGTCGGCCTGGAAGGCGTGGGCCCGGCGCAGGGGATCCAGGTGGCGCACCAGGACCGCGCCCAGGCCCAGGGGCGTGAACAGGCCCTTGTGGGGGTCCAGCACGAGGCTGTCGCTGCGGTCCATGCCCCTGAGGGCGGCCTTGCCGGGGGCGCACAGGGCGAAGGAGGCCCCGTAGGCGCCGTCGGTGTGCATCCAGAGCCCGTGGCGGGCGGCGAGGTCGGCACAGGTCTCCAGGGGGTCCACGGCGCCGGTGTTGGTGGTGCCGGCGGTGGGCACCAGGAGCCAGGGGCGCAGGCCCCCCGCGCGGTCCGCGAGGATGGCCTTCTCCAGGGCGGCGGGGATCATCCGGTGCTGGTCGTCGGAGGGGATGCGCCGAAGGGGCGACTCGCCCAGCCCCGCCACCCGGAGGGCCTTCTCGATGCAGTGGTGGGCCTGGTCGGAGAGGTAGACGCAGGCCCGGGGCACGTCGGCGCACCTGAGGCCCGCGGCTTCGCGGGCGGCGCAGATGCCCACCAGGTGCGCCATGCTGCCGCCCGAGGCGAGGTTGCCGGAGCTATTCGGCGGGAAGCCCGTCTCCTTCGCCAGCCACGCCAGGACCTGGTTCTCCATGCGCACCGCGCCGGGATTGGCGAAGTAATAGGCCGAATACCGGTTGGTGACCGCCGCCAGGAGATCCCCCAGGGCGGAAGCGAACAGGCTGGACGGTGGGATGAAGGCCATGTGCCGGGGCGAGACGCCGTTGGCGCCGACGGAATCCACCTGGTCCTCCAGGAGCTGCAGGATGGCGTCCAGGGGGCGCGGTTCCTCCTGGATGGGGCATGCCGCCAGGCCGGCCCCCGGGTTGGGCACCTGGGCGTAGGCGGGGGCGGTGGGCTGGCCCTCCAGGAAAGTCTCCGCATAGCCGTGCGCGGCGGCCCAGAGGGCCTCCCGGCCGGTGGCGCCGGGGCTCAGGAGGCGGGAGCTTGATTCCAGCAGGGAGAGGCGGTCGAGCATCGGAGACCTTTGGAAAGGACGTGATGCTCATGATCATACGCACAGGTCTCTCCGGGACAGCCTATCCCGGAGGGAGACCGGCGTCTGGGCGGGTCAGGGGGCCGTGGCCGCCGCCGTGCGGAATTCGACGCCCTCCTCGAGGACCTGGTTCACGAGGCTGCGATACGCCTTCCAGGCGGCGACGCCGGCATCGCGCGCGTCCCCGTCGAAATGCGCGTCGCGGTGGACGATGGTCAGGTCCAGTGCGGCCTTGTCGTCCGCGGCGCGGGCGGTCCACTTCAGGTCCCCGAAGGGGGAGGATCCTTCCAGCGCGGGCAGGGAGGCCGTGGCGGACCCGGGCAGGGTCCATTCGGCGTGGTAGGCGTACTCCAGGTCGTTCCGGAGTTCCACCGGGAGCTTGCGGCGGGTGGCCGGTCTCTGGATGGCCTCCAGGGTGTCCGGGAGGCCCCAGGACTCCAAGCGGACCCGACCCGCGGGGGCGGGGCCCACCTCGGGGCGGGTGACGGTGAACGTCGCTTCGAAGGGCTTCTCCAGGTCCAGGGGGTCGCCCAGGACCACGTCGGAGACCACGGCCGTGGCCGGGAGCCCGAAGATCCCCCGCAGGCCCCGCTCCGCCAGGTGGGCGGCACCGCCACGGTGGGCGCCGGCGCGCAGACCGAAGGCGTTGCCCGTCTCCTGGATGCGGATCCGGGCCGTGAGGCCGCCCTTGCCGTCGGGACCGCCGCGGAGGTCGACGTTCCAGCGGGGTACGACGCAGGCCTGGGCGGGCACGGCGGCCCACTGGGCGCCCTCAGGGGTGCAGATGAGGACCTGGCGGCCACGGTGGTCGGCGGGGAGCATGCCGAAGGGGCAGTAGCGGTCCGTGGTGTCCAGCAGCAGGAACCGTCCCCGGGGCGTCTCCACCTCCGCGGGCAGGCCGAGGCTCGCCTCCAGGCGGATCGCGGCGATGGCGTGGTTGAAGGCCATGGGATCCGGGGGACCGCCAGGGTGGGCCTCCCGGTCGAAGATCGCGCAGAGCACCGGATAGCCCTCGAGTCCGGCGCCGGCGGCCTCGCCCATGAGGCAGGAGGCGTGGTCCTTGCAGTCGCCGTTGCGGCGGCGCACCACCTCGGGGCAGGGCAGGGGAATCCAGGCGCGGTCGGGGGTTAGGTAGGCCATCTGGTAGGTGAGCTGGCGGTTCATCCAGTCGACGATTTTCGCCAGGGCCTCCCGGGGAGGGAGGCCCTTCACGGCCAGCGCCCCCGAGGGCGTCGCGCCGGCGCGGAAACGCCCCGCGAAGTAGGTGGCGAAGGTATCCCAGGTGGCGAGCGAGGGCATGTCGCGCAGACCTGGATCCAGGGCGCGCACCAGGACGGAGGGCATCAGGGAGAGCAGCGGCGGATGCAACCTCTCGTTGGCGGGAAGCGCAGGGAGATGGTCGCAGGCCAGGCCGCCGCCGGGGAGCGGGACGGGGGTGAGTCCCCAGGTCGCCCAGTTCCGGGGATCCAGGCGCATTTCGGCGCCGGCGGGTTCCGCCCGGGACGTCAGTTCCCAGCGGCGCACGGGGTGCTCCTCCAGGGGCAGTTCCAGGGTGCAGGGGCCGGAGGCGCGGGTGTAGGTCTCCTCCGACTGGAAGGCGACGATGCTGCCCGGCACCACCCGCCCCACCAGGGCGTATTTCAAGGTGCTCGTGGTCACCGCTCCCTGCGGATCGGCATCCACCCTCACCGTGTCGTCGCGGCCCAGCTTCACCAGCTCCCCATCGGGGCGTAGGTTCCAGGCCTTGAGGGAAAGCGACCGGGTCGCACCGCCGCCAAGGTCGTGCATGACGTACCAGGCTTCGTCGAGCCCGCGGGAATTCAGGATCTTGACGAGGCGGAAGGTGCGGCTGCGGATGGCCCCGGCCCCCAGGTAGGCGACCTCCTGGCGCTGCAGGAGCACCCAGGCGTCGGCGGCCGCGGGCGGCTTCTCGTCACGGGCCTGGATGGCCGCGTTACGGGCCCATGGGGGCAGATCGGACAGATCCTGGGCCGGCAGGGCCAGGCCCAGGAGGAAGGGCAGGAGGCGGAGGGTTCTGATCACTGCTTTTCAAACTCCAGTTCGCGATGGTAGCCGTCCTCGACCCAGCCCACGAATTGGCGGAGCTCCGGCTCCGCCGCGGCGGGGGCCGAAAGGCGCGAGACCTCCACGTGGAATTGCACCTTGGCGGTGGCGCCGTCGGCGGCGGGAGTCACCGTGAAGATGACCTTGCCGAACGAGTTCTCCTTCCGGAGGTCCGGCGTGGGAAGAAGCTTGTAGCCCTTGGGGACAGCCATGACGCATTCGGCATCGTGGATCCTCAGGTAGCCCATGACGATGGGGACCGTCCTCCTCTCCGGCCAGGTGGAGGCCAGGAAGAACGGTTCGGACATGCCGGGGAAAGGATCCACCCGGAAGCGGGCAGCGGCGGGAATCTCCCGCGCCGCGTCCACCTCCCAGGCCACGTTCTTGTCCGGGTCGAGAACGTTGGAAACCGAGGCGCGCGAGATGGTGGAGTCCTTGATGGCGGCCGCCATGCTCTCCTTGAGGTTCCGGTCCGCCTCCTCCGGCGCGTCGGCCAGGTAGTCGCGGCGCTCCATGAGTTCCTGGAAGCCCGTGAAGCCGGCCTGGAGAGAAATCTTCTCCTCGGTGCCCGCGAAGTCGATCCTGAACCGGTAGACGGCGCGGTTGAATTCCGGAGGCAGGGCGGGGATGACTTCCGGCCGGGGCTCCCAGGCGGGGAGGTCCATGACCAGTCCCTGCACGCCCTGGTAGACGGGAAGGATCAGGCCCGGTGGCGCGAAGCGCAGGCCCGGATCCATCCACAGCGTTCGGGTGAAGTCGATGGGGATGCCGATCAGGGGACGATCCAGCTGATAGACGTCCGTGATATCCGTGCGCAGGAGCCGGTGGTTTCGGTTCGTAACCATGGCGATCCGCGGCTGGAGACCCGCCTGCTCTGCCAGGGCCAGGTAGGCGAACACCATGCCCAAGGCGCTGGTGCGGCCGGTGGAGGCCGTGGCGTCCAGGTCCCAGGGATTGACCTTGTCGAGGGTCTCCCCCTTGTGGAATTTCGCATCCTCGTCGTGGGTGGCCCAGGTCTGGTTGACGATGCGCCGGTCCAGGCGCCGCAGGAGGGTCTCCCCGGCCTTGGCATGATCGGCGGGCAGCCCCTCCAGCAGTTCCTTGGCCAGGGCGTCGAAGGCGCGGCCTCGTTTGAGGTCCTTCCAGAAGGAGTTCCGGTAGTACTGGTAGGTGGCCTCCTTCCAGTAGTCGGCGGGTTTGGAGCGAGCCTTGTCGGCCAGGTAGAAGGGCTGTGTCCACACCTGCACCGAGGGGCGTCCCGAGAGGGGCTCCAGCGAGTAGGGCGAGCGTTCCTGGGCGGGCACATCCTTGAAGGTGTAGGTGAACTGCGTGCCATCCTTCTTCAGTTCGGGCTCCTTGCAGGTCCCGGGGTCCACGTAGGAGGCCCACCGGAAGGCCCGCCAGAACTCAATCACCAGCAGGCGGGTCTTGAAGGGGCCGCCGAAGCGCCAGAGCGCGGAATGGCCGAGACTGTAAGGGATCTGGTGCTCGTCGCCGCCCGTGGCGACCTCCCGGTTCCCCATCTGGAAGAAGTATTTCTGGCCGCCGGCGGCGATCTCCACCCACTGGAGCTCCACGACGCAGTTCGCCGTGATGCCCGGGGGAAGGATCACCTTCACGTCCCGCTCGTCGCCCTTGGTGCCAACGCTCTTCTGGAGGAAGTCCTTGCTCTTGTCGAAAACCACCTGGGTGCCGTCGGGCTGCACCGTCCGGCCCTCGATGGACGAGGCTTCCGGAAGGAAGGGCACGAGTTCCGCAGCGGCCTTGCCCTTCTCCGAGAGGATCCGCACACGGAGGACATGCTTGATCGCCGTGCCGGTGAAGCAGATCCGCTGCTCAAGAATGACGGCCCCGACTTCGCCCCTGGCGGGATCTTCCTTCATGGCCCAGACCTCGGGGGGGATGGGGGCCCACCCACCCGCCTGGAGGGTGAAGGCGATGCCGCAGGCCAGGACCGGGATAATCCTAGAGAAGGTCATGGGTGCTCCTTGCATGGGACCCGCCGGGGGAACAGCGGTAGTCGGGTTTTTGTGCGGGGATCACCTAGAAATTTCCCACAAATGGCTCTGGATAGATAGGGAAGGGTGGAAGATCACGTGACATTCGTCACCCGCATGCCGGTGTGATGCCATGGGTCGATGGGACAATCGTGATCCAGGTCGCCAGGGCGTTCTTGCACCATGAAGGCTGGGGGACGCATGCGCAAAGGCGATGGGATCTGGATCCTGGCTCTGGCCGCCGTGGTGGCGTCCCTGTCCGTGCCAGCGTCGCATCGCGCCTTCGTGCAGGTGACGGCCGCGCATCCCTTCCTGATCGGGTTCGCGAAGTTCTTCCTGCTGGCAACCATGGGCGAGCTGCTCGCCCTGCGCATCGTCACGGGGGCCTGGAAGGCGCCCAGCGCCCTGGCGCAGCGGGCGGTGATCTGGGGTTTCCTGGGCATGGCCATCGTGCTGGTCTTCAGCATCTTCGGGGCGGGCGTAGCCGACGCCCTGAAGAAGGGCCTGCTGCCCGGCGGCGATTCCCGTCTGGCCTTCGCCTTCGCGGTGAGCGCCATCATGAACCTGACTTTCGCGCCGGCGATGATGCTCACCCACCGCATGACCGACACGTGGCTGGACCTGCGGGGCGAGACCCCAGGGACGGTGCCTTCCCTGGCCGCCGTGGTGGCCCGCATCGATTGGAAGGGCTTCGTGGGTTTCGTGCTCTTCCGCACCATCCCGTTCTTCTGGATCCCCGCCCACACCCTGACCTTCCTGCTGCCTCCGGAATACCGGGTGCTGGCCGCGGCCTTCCTCTCCATCGCCCTGGGCGCCCTCCTCGCCTTCGCCAAGAAGCGGTCCGCGCAGGCCCGCGCGTGAAGGCCGCGATCCTTCCGCTCCTCCTCTTCGCCGCCCCCCTCCCGGCCCAGGACGCGGCGCCGCGCCCGGCCCTGGACTTCGGCTTCGAGGAGCGGGTGCGCTCCGAGGACTGGGACAACATCATCGACCACAACGACGCCAAGGCCGACTACCGGACCCACTACCGGTTCCGCACGCGGGTCTGGGCGACGTACCGGTTCTCCCCGGACCTGGAGGTCACCGCGGGCCTGTGCAACGAGAACCGCAAGACGGTCCGGCCCTCCACCTACGTCTACAACGGCCGGGAGATCTTCTTCGAGACGCTGTTCGTGGACTACCGTCCCGCCCCGGGCCTCTCCATGCGGGTGGGCCGGCAGAACATCATGCGGGGCGAGGGGTTCATCCTCATGGACGGCAGTTCCGGCGACGGGTCGCGGAGCGCCTACCTGAACGCGGCGGTGCTGGGCTGGGAGGCCGGGCCGTCGAAACTGGAGTTCATGGCCATCTCCGATCCCAAGGAGGACAGCTACCTGCCCGTGATCAACGAGATCACCGACCCCGCGCAGAAGGTCCGCCTCAACGAGTGGGACGAGCGGGCCCTGGGCGTCTACTACACCCGCAAGGCGCCCACGGGCTCGACCCTGGAAGCCTATGCCTTCCTCAAGACCGAGCGCGACGACTACCGCGCCCCCTCCAGCGCCCTCTTCCGCCCCGACCGGCGCTTCACGACCGTGGGGGGCCGGGCTTCGTGGGAAGCGGGGAACGGGTGGACCGCCACCGCCGAGGCCGCGGGCCAGTGGGGCCGGCAGGACACCGCGCCAGGGGCCACCACAGGCGCCAGGGACATCGCGGCCTGGGGCGGCTACGCCCGGGTCCGCAAGGCCTTCGACGTGCCCTGGAAGCCCCGGGCCTCGCTGGGCTTCATCGGCCTCTCCGGCCAGGATCCCCATTCCGCCCGCATCACCGCGTGGGATCCGGTCTTTTCCCGCTGGCCCAAATGGAGCGAACTCCTCATCTACTCCCAGGTCCCCGAGAACGGCGTGGCCTACTGGACCAACATGGCCATGTGGGAAGCGGAGGTGCGGGTCACGCCCGTGCGCAACCTGGACCTGCGCGCCACCTTCTACCGGCTGGGCGCCCTGGAGGCACCCGCGGCGCCGGGGGCGGTCTTCGGGACGGGGCGGGACCGCGGCCGGCTCTGGCAGGTGCGGGCCGACGTCGCGCTGAGCCCGTCCCTGAAGGGGCACGCCCTCTACGAGCACCTGGCCCCCGGGGACTTCTACGCCATGAGGGACGGCGGGCACTTCCTGCGCTTCGAGATGGCTTGGACCTTCAAGGCCCATTCCTGACGCGGAAAGGGGACCCGGAGGCCCCCTTTCTTCACGTTTGCCGGAGGACTAGAACAGCGACCAGAGCAGCTGGTTGGTGACCTCGTGGTGGAACTGGATCTCCGAGGCCTTGACGATGGCGCCCAGGGCCTTGGGGCAGCGTTCGGCCTGGGCGATCTTCACCTCGGTGAACTTGGCGTGGATGTCCTCGCCGAGCTGCTCGGCCAGGAACCGTGAGCCCCGGAAGAGCCGGATGGCGTCGTGGATGTTGTCGGGCAGGAAGCGGGTGCGGGGCCGCTTGGTGGTGTCCTCCGCCTCCAGGGACGCACCCTCCAGCCCCGTGCGGAGCAGGGAGTAATAGAGCATGTAGGGGTTGGCGTCGGGACCGACCGACCGCACCTCGATGCGCGCGGACTGCTCGTTGCCCAGGGGGATGCGGATCATGGAGCCGCGGTCCGTGGGGGAGACCTTGATCTGGTTGGGGGCTTCGAAGTGGGGGTCCAGGCGCCGGTAGGCGTTCACGCTGGGGTTCAGCAGGAGGCAGAGCTCGGCGGCGTTGGCCAGGATTCGGTTGAGGAAGTCCCAGGCGCGGGGGGAGAGGCCGTCGCGGCCCTTGGCGTCATGGAAGAGGTTCTTGCCATCCTTGGCGAAGGAGAGGTTCGTGTGCATGCCGTTGCCGTTGACGCCGGCCACGGGCTTGGGGAGGAAGCTGGCCGTGAGGCCCATCTGGGCCGCCACCTGGCGGGCCAGGAGCTTGTAGAGCTGCACCTGGTCGGCGGCGATGTTCACTTCGGCGTACTTGTAGTTCATCTCGAACTGGGAGGGGGCCACCTCCGGGTGGTCCTTCTCGTTGCCGAAGCCCATGGCGCGCTGCGCCTCGGCCGCGGAATCGATGAAGGCGCGCAGGCTGTCGCCGGGCAGCGAGTGGTAGTAGCCGCCCGTGGAGATGAACTCGAAGGCGCCGGTCTCGTGGTAGTGGCGCTCGGCGTCACGGCCCTTGAAGAGGAAGCCCTCGATCTCGTTGGCGGCGTTCATGACGACGCCTTCCTTGGCGTAGAGGGCCTCGGTGTAGTCCCGGAGCCGGGCCCGGAAGTCGGAGGCGTAGGGGGTGCCGTCCTTCTCCATGACGAAGCCGAACACCAGCACCTTGCCCGCCCCGAAGATGTCCGCCGGGAGCCAGTAGAACGCGGGCCAGTCGATGGCCAGCCGGAGGTCGGATTCCGCCTGGGCGGAGAACCCGCGGATGGAGGAGCCGTCGAAGGTGAGGTTGTCGTACGACTTGAGGAGGTACTTCTTGTCGTAGTCCAGCATGTGGAGCCGACCTTCGATGTCGGTGAAGCAGACCGTCACGGCCTTGATGCGCTTCTCGCCGGCCAGGTAGGCCATGCGCTCTTCCCGGATCTGGTCCACCGGCACCCGGTCCAGGCGCTGCTGCTTGGCGTGGAGGTTCATTTCCTCCAGGGTGTCGTAGGGAATCTCCAGGAAGTCCCGCAGGCCGTCGATCGCCATGATGCATCCTCCAACAACAAGCCTTAAATTAGGCTTTGTTAACATAAAATTACGTACTTTTAGTCTAGTCGGCAAGAAAATTAATTTAACGATGCCTTGGTATCTATTTTTCAGCCCGGGCCCTGGCCCCTTCCGCTTTCGCCCAATTTCCGCCATTCTGAAACCATGCAGCACCCCATGGACCCCTACTTCGCACCCCCGGAAGGCCGCATCTTCAGTTGTTTCCCGGGCGCAGAGGCGCGGCAGGGGCAGAAGGAGATGGCGGAGCTCGTGGCCGATGCCATCCGGGACGGGGCGGCGCGGTTCGACGCCTGGCGGAACGGGGGCGGCAACAAGGATTGCAAGCCGGACGCCCTGGTGCAGGCCATCGAGGCGGGCACGGGCACCGGCAAGTCCCTGGGCTACCTGGTGCCGGCCCTGGCCACGGGGCGCAGGCCGGTGGTGGTGGCCACCCGCACCAAGCAGCTCCAGCGCCAGCTCCTGGAGGACGACCTCCCCCGGGCCCGGGGCATCCTCGGCCGGGACGTGAAGGCCGTCCTCGCCAAGGGCCGCAGCAACTACCTCTGCAAGGAGGCCTGGGAGACCCTCGAGGCCCATCCCCCCGCGGAGCTCACCGTGGCCGACCACGGGCTCTGGCTGGCCATGGGCCGCTGGGCCCGGGAGACCCGCACCGGGGACCGGGAGGAGCTGGGCCGGTACGGAGAAGGGGAGTCCGAGCTCTGGGACAAGACCAACGCCCGCGCCGAGCGCTGCACGGGGCGGCAGTGCCCCCACTACGAGGACTGCCACCTCACCGTCCTCCGCCAGGAGATCCTGGAGGCCGACCTGGTGGTGGCCAACCACGCCCTGCTGCTGGCCGACCGGGTTCTGCGGGAATCCGCCTTCGGCCAGGTGCTGCCCGACGCCCCCGTGCTCATCCTGGACGAGGCCCACGAGATCGAGGAGCAGCTCACGGAGAGCTGTTCGGAGCAGTGGTCCAACCGGGCCATGACCATGCTCTTCCGGGACATCTCGGACGAATCCGCCAAGGAGCCCGACAGCGCCCTCCTGGACACCCTCATGGTGCCCTGGGAGGACGCCTGGAACGCCCTGCTGGCCACGGTGCCCCAGGGCGCCGGTACCCTGGGCTTCGAGGATGACCGGCTCGACCTCAAGCCCTTGGCGGACGCCGTGGGCGCCTGGGTGGAAGCGGGCCAGGCGGTGTGGAAGGAGACCAAGCGTCTAGCGGCCCGCCGCGTGGACGGCCAGTCCGAGGACCTCACCTGGCGCAAGCTGGCGGAGCGGGTGGGCCTGGCCTTCGCGCGCATGGAGCAGATCTTCGCGCAGCCCCAGGGCTGGGTCTCCACCATCACCCGGGAAGGGCCCCAGATGGTGCTCTTCAAGGCCAATCCCGTGGACGTGCGGCCCTTCTTCCACCAGCATCTGCGCCGGGGTTTCGAGACGGTGATCCTCACCTCCGCCACCCTCCGGGACGGCCGGGGCTTCAAGGGCCTCAAGCTGCGCCTGGGCTTCTCCGAGGACGAGGCCGACCGCAGCCGCCACGTGGAAAGCCCCTTCGACTTCCCCAACCAGGGAATGCTCTTCATCCCGCCGGACCTCCCGGCCCGCCGCCCCGGCCGCGACGCCGTGGGCGACCCCGCCTGGGTGGAGGCGAGCCTCGACGCCATGGAGCGCCTCATCACCGCCAGCCGGGGCCGCGCCCTGGTGCTCTTCACCAGCCGCAAGATGCTGGCCGCCTTCCGCCCCCGCCTGGAGTCGGCCCTGCCCGGCATCACCTTCTTCGTGCAGGGCGAGGGCATGACCCGCTCGGCCATGATGGAGCGTTTCAAGCACACGCCCCAGGCCGCCCTGCTGGGCCTTGCCAGCTTCTGGCAGGGTGTGGACCTGCCCGGGGACGCCCTCACGCTGGTGATCGTGACGGCCCTCCCCTTCGCGCCCCCCGACGACCCCGTCCTCCAGGCCCGGGTGCGGGAGGCGGACACCCTCCAGTCCGGCCTGGGCTTCATCGGCATCCAGGTGCCCCAGATGACCCTGAAGCTCAAGCAGGGCATCGGCCGCCTCATCCGCACCCGCACCGACCGCGGGGCCGTGTGCATCCTGGACCCCCGCATGATGCTCCCCCACGAGGATCCCAACGGCAAGCGCTACGCGGCGCAGGTGCGCGCGGCACTGCCGCCCTTTCCCCTCAGCCGGGACTGGGGCGAGGTGGAGGGGTTCCTGCGGGGGTTGTAGGCTTGCGTGCGAAGGCGGAGAGCGCCTCTTCAAGGTTCATGAGGTTCCCCGTGGGGCCTGGGAAGACGGGCAGGTCCATGCCGGGAAGCAGGACAGGCTCACCCGCCGTGCCTTCGAAAAGGTCCAACGGCACGGCCACCAGGCCAAGCTCCTCGACCTTCCGCACGAGCCAGGCCTCGGTGTCGTCCTTGGGAAGCACCTGCCAGCAGAGATCCGTCAGGGGTTCCGGGTCCGCCAGGTCGCGGTAGGCGCGCGGCGTCAGCCCCAGCTTGACCTCCTTGATCCGGTCCTCCAGGGGCCGGAAGACGAAGAGCCTCCGGGCCAGGGGATTGTACAGGAGCGGGAACTCGAGGATCTGCACGGATTCGTAGCCGGCTTGGAGGGTGGCGGCGGCCACGGGCGGAACCTTCCGGCCCCATTCCATGCAGCCCGGATCAGGGTAGGGGGCCAGGATCCGGGTGGCGCCGCGCTCCCCGGGTTCCACCGCCTCCAGGAGGGCCCGGAACGTGCGGGTGCGGGGATCGGCGGTGCACACCAGGAGGATGTGCCCCGTCATGTCCACCTCGAAGTCCATGAACTCCACGGCCGGGGCGGCCATGAGCACCCAGGCCCCCCGTCCGGGATCCCGCCGGAGGATGCGGTTCCCGTCCATGCGCCACAGCGCGCCGTCCCGCCACTTGCGCCGGGCGCGCTGGAGGCCGGAGGCATGGGCAGGCTCCTCCTCCTGCCAGCGGGAGGCGAGGCGCCACCGCACCCCAGGCTTGTCCAGGGCCGGATCGAAGAGGCAGGTGCGGTCCCCCAGCACCAGGAACCGCTGGTGGTCGAAGCCCTGTCCCGCGTCCAGCGGAAGGTCCCGGGCGCAGCGCCCGGTTACGAGGGGCGGCGTCTGCGCATGGACCGGGCCCAGGGCGATCACCGACGCCAGGGCGAGCTCAATTGCACTTGGATGAGTCAACGATGGTTCCCCAGGTGGAATCGGTGTAGGTGCAGAAGAGGATGCAGCGGAAGCCCGTGGACATCCCGGACTTGTACTCGCACTTCACCGGCCGGTGCCCATGCTGGTCCATTTCGGGACAGCCCTTGGCGTTGCACGTGAGGTCCTCCACCGCGGCCATGGGCCGCTGGGGATCGGCGAGGGCCGTCTGGAGCGGAGCGTCCTGCGCCTGAAGCTGGGGGCATCCCAGGGCAAAGGCGATGAATATCGAGTTAATAAATGTCATAAAATGGCCCTTAAAATAGAATTCAAGTCTAAGTCAGTAAAATTATCTGGCAAGTGAAATGAATTTTATTAACAAAGTATGGTTAACCATCAAATAATGCGCAAATCATTCAAGCTGCGACCCACCACGCATATAGTGAGCGGTGTGAATCCGGGAGAAACTGATCATACGCAGAGATGCGCAGAGGCGCTGAGGACGCGGAGAACCGCACCCACCGCGCCGCAAGCATGGCCGTCCAGGGTTTTGACG
>DBME01000379.1 GCA_002298155.1 Holophagaceae bacterium UBA706
CAACCGCGGTTCGTGGTCCTGGAAACCCAGGTACGTCAGCGCTCCTTCCCGGTCCGCCGCCAGGGCGATGGGACCCAGGGGGCTCTCCACGATCCTCATGCCGGCACGCCCTTCAGGCTCGCCCAGAGGTGGAAGGTGGCCAGGCTCCGGTGCGGGGAGAAGGGGGCCATGAGGCGCGCGGTCTCCTTGACGTCGGGGCGGTGGTCCAGGGCGTAGTGGCGCTGCAGGGCCGCCGTGAGGCCGGAATCGCCCAGGGGCACGCAGTCCCCGAAGCCGCAGCCCCGCATCATGACGTAGTGGGTCGTCCAGGGGCCGATGCCGCGCCGGGAGGCGAGCTGGGCCTCGGCGGAGGTGGCGGTGCCGGCGGGGAGGTCTTCCAGGCGCAGGGTGCCGGCGGCCACTTCCCGGGCGGCCATGATCAGATACTCCGCCTTGCCGCGGGAGAACTGCAGGGGAGCCAGGGCAGCGGGTTCCAGGGCCGCCACGGCCGCGGGCGAGGGATGGGCGCGGAGGCCACCGGCTTCCGTGCCGCCGCAGCATTCCGTCAGGCGCCGGCGCAGGGAATAGGCGAAGGCCAGGTTCACCTGCTGGCCCAGGATGGCCCACACGAGCGACTCCCACACGTCGGCCGTGAGGGGGATGCGCAGCCCGCGGCGGGGGGCCACCAGGTCGCGGAAGGCGGGATCGCCTTCCAGGAAGCCCTCAAAGGGGGCGGGATCCGTGCCCAGGCCCAGCATGCGCGCCACGCGGTGGTGGATGCGGCCCATGACGTAGGGCTCGATCTCCCCGCCGCCGTGCACTTTGACCTTCACCTTGCCCGGGGCGAAATCCAGTTCCAGGACCAGGTCCATGCCCTCCACGGCCATGGCTTTGAGGAGTCGCCGGCCCTCCACCTTCTCCGTGAGGCTGAGGGGATCCCGGCCGTGGTAGGCCAGGACATCCTCCAGGCGATAGTCCGCGGGCAGGTCCAGGGCGAAGGAGGCCCCTTCCCTCCCCAGGCCCTGGTACCGCGCGGGGGTCATGCCCGTGTGCCGGTGGAACTGGGCCTGGAACACGGCCAGGCTCGCGAACCCGCAGGTCTCGCCGGCCTGGGCGGGCGGGCCGAAGTGGTTCAGGAGCATGCGGCAGGCCCCCTCCACCCGCGCCTCCTCCAGGAAGGTGCCGGGCAGCTTGTGGGCGTGGGTGCGGAAGGCCTGGTCCAGGTGGGCCGTGTCCAGCTCCGCCGCGGCGGCCATGGCGGCCACGGTGCGGAACTCGCCCGGGTAGCGGCGCACCCTGGCCATGAGGGCCTCAAGGCGGCCCGCGGCGTCTGTTTCCTTGGGAAGTTTCACCTTTGGCTGACTCATGGCCCCAAGTCTAAATAGAATGGTGGGATGACACGCGTAAATCCTTTCCGCATCTCCATCATTGATTACTTGAACGCTGCGCCGCTCAATTATGGATTCAAGCACGGCCTGGGCTACGAGCACTTCCACCTCAAGTTCCACGTGCCTTCCATGTGCGCGAATCAACTGAAGGCGGGCGAAGTCGATGCAGGACTCATTAGCTCGATTGAATACCTCCGCATCCCCGATTTGAAAATAGTTCCGGGCCTCTGCATCGCCTCGCCCAAGCGCGTGCGTTCCGTGATCGTGCTGTCCAAGGTGCCCCCCGAGCAGATCCGCACGCTGGCCCTGGACACCTCCAGCCGCACCTCGGTGGTGCTCAGCCAGATCCTCCTGCGCGAGCGCTACGGCGTGAGCCCCGAGGCCGTGGACATGGCGCCGGACCAGGACGCGATGCTCACCCGCTGCGACGCGGCGCTGCTCATCGGCGACGTGGCCATGCGGGCGCGGCGGGAGGGCCTGATCGTCCTGGACCTGGCCGAGGAATGGCACACCTGGACGGGGCTGCCGTTCGTCTTCGCGCTGTGGCTGGTGCGGGAGGGAGCCCAGGACCTGGAGGTGCCCGGCGGCGTGGGGCCCTTCTTCCACAAGAGCCTCGAGCTGGGCCAGGCCAACCTGCCGGCCATCGTGGACGAGGCCTGGCGCACGATCGGCTGGACCAAGCCCGAGCTGCGGGAGTACCTCACCGAGAACATCTCCTACCACCTGGGCGAGGCGGAACGGGAGAGCCTCGCGCTCTTCTACGAGAAATCCGTGCGCAACGGTTTCGCACCCGAGAACAAGGCACTTCGTTTCCTTTGATCCGGACCGATTTCGGGGATAATCGGGCATCGGCCAACCGATCCCAGGAGCTCCCCATGGATATTCTCAACACGCTTTTCCGGAACCACCTGGCGGAGCGCGCCGGCTGGCTGGAGAAGGCCCTGGCCGCCACCGGCTTCGACGCCGTGGTGATCTCCAGCGGCGAACCGTTCACCTACTTCTCGGACGACCAGGACGCGCCGTTCAACACGGTTCCCCATTTCCGCCACTACTGCCCCCTCACCGGGCCCCACCACGTCCTGGTCATGGCGCCCGGCGTCCGGCCCAAGCTCGTGCGCTACGCCCCCGAGGACTTCTGGTACGAGCAGCTGCCCCTGGGCACGCCCTTCTGGGTCGAGAACTTCGACCTGGTGGAGGCCCCGAGCCTGGAAGCCGTGTGGGAAGCCGTGGGCCAGCCCCGCCGCGCCGCCTACATCGGCAACGAGACCGCCCGCGCCGCCGAGGCCGGCCTCGAACTGAATCCCGCCAGCCTCACCGCCTACCTGGACTGGGGCCGCAGCTACAAGACCCCCTACGAGCTCCACTGCCTCGAACAGGCCACCATCCTTGGCGCCAAGGGCCACGAAGCCGGCCGCAAGGCCTTCCTCGCCGGCGCCTCCGAACTGGAGATCCACTACGCCTTCATGCAGGCCGTGGGCTGCCTGGAATTCGAGCTGGCCTTCGCGTCCATCGTCGCCCAGAACGAGAAGGGCGCCACCCTGCACTACGAGAACAAGCGCAGCTTCCGGGGCGGCAACACGCTGCTGCTGGACTGCGGCGCCCGCACCCTGGGCTACGCCTCCGACATCACCCGCACCACCCCCGACGCCAAGTGCGATCCCCGCTTCAAGGCGCTGGTGGCCGGCATGGAGAAGAACCAGCAGCAGCTCTGCGCGACCGTGAAGGCCAACATGCCCTTCGGCGAGCTGCATCACCTGTCCCACCTCCTCCTGGGCGGGCTCCTCAAGGAGGCCGGCATCCTCAACGCCGAGCCCGAGGAAGCCGTCAAGCTGGGCCTGACCCGTCCCTTCTACCCCCACGGCCTGGGCCACCACCTGGGCATCCAGGTGCATGACGTGGCCGGCAAGCTCGCGGGCCCCGACGGCAGCGTCGCCCCGCCCCCCGCCGAGCACCCCTACCTGCGCACCACGCGCACCATGGAAGCGGGCCACGTCATCACCATCGAGCCGGGCCTCTACTTCATCCCCATGCTCCTGCGGCCCTTCCGGTCCAACGAGCACTCCGGGCGCTTCAACTGGACGCTCATCGACGAGCTGAGCNNGCATCCGCATCGAGGACGACGTCCTCGTCACCGAGGGCGCTCCCCGGAACTTCACGCGGGAGTACCTGCCCGCCTAGAACGGAAGGACGATTGAGATGAAGGGGGCGGCGCTGATCATCCAGCCCGCCCCCTTCGCTTGGTGCGTCCAGAATTCAATAATGAAATAGACATTGATGCACTGAGCAATCTGGGTTTGACAAATGTCGGCCCGCTTTCATGGCGGTCGGCTTGACGTCCCTGCAAATGGGTTCATTTTGTATAAGCTTTTTATTGTTCTTTGTTGAATTCCTTAGGTGCACCGACCCATGACCCCAGCCGTAGCTTCTCCCGTCCCCTCCCGCCTGCGCGTGGCCTTCCTCCGGTCCCTGGCATGCGCGGCCCTCCTGACGGCCTGCGCGGCCTCCCGGGCCCAGTCGATCACCAGGAGCCTGATCACGGACGCAAACCCCAGCTCCGTGGCCGTGAATCCGGTGACCAACACGGCCTACGTCGTGAACTACGGCAGCAACACCCTCTCCGTCATCGACGGCAGGCTGCTGACCCTGTCCATGGTCACGGTGGGCGCGCAGGCCACGCCCGCGTTTCAGGTGTCGCCCAACGCCGTCGCCCTGAACCCGGTGACGAACCGGATCTACGTGGCCAATTCCGGAGACGACACGGTGTCGGTGATCGACGGGGCGAACCTGCCCGGGGCGGGCACCCCCGCGCCACTGGTGAACGTGGGCGGCACTCCCTATTCCCTGGCGGTCAACCCCGTTACCAACCTGATCTACGTGGCGAACTGGAACGACGACTCCGTGTCGGTCATCCATGGGGCGGATCCCTTTTCCGCGCCTCCGGACACGGTCCCGGTGGGCACGACCCCCATCCAGGTGGTGGTGGACCCGGTGCGCAACAAGGTCTACATCCTGGACCAGGACAGCCATGACGTGACGGTCATCGACCCCGCCCAGGGCAATGCCACGCGCCAGCTGGTCCTGGGGACAGGGGGCGTGACCCAGCCCAGCATCATGGCCTTCAACCCGGTGACGAACAAGCTGTACGTGGCCTGCCTGGAGACCGGGAACCTGCCCAACCTGTACGTGGTCGATTGCGCCACCTTCACCCTTTCGGCGACCCTCACGCTGCCGGCCGGCTACCCCTCGACCCTCACCCTGAACCCGGCCACGAACCGGATCTACGCCGCTTCGGCCGGCACGGTGGTGGCCGTGGACGGGAGCACCGACCAGTTCCTCGGCTCCCCCCTGGTCCTGGGCACCGACATCGAGGGCATCACCGTGGACATGGTGCGCGACCGGATCCTCGCGACCGGCTATGGGGACTGCAAAGTCTGGGTGCTGGACGGTGCGGACCTCTCGGCAACGCCCGTGGTGCTCGACACGGGGGCCGGGAGCCGGCCCCAATGCGTCGCGGTGAACCCCGTCACCGGCATGGCCTTCGTGGCGAACTACACGGGCAACACCATCACGGTGATCGACGGGGCGCCCAACATCGCCACCAGCGTGGCGGCCGGCGCCCAGCCCGCGGCGGTGCGGGTGGACCCCCAAACGGGGCGGGTGTTCGTGGCCAACCGGGGCGACGGCACGGTGACCGTGCTGGACGGCGCCAACCCCGACGCCAC
>DBME01000398.1:0-1100 GCA_002298155.1 Holophagaceae bacterium UBA706
GCCTGCTGCCCCCGACCTACCTCCCCCTGGCCCTGCGGTACGAGGGCGGGGCCCAGGGACTGGTCTTCGCGTTCCTGCTCTCCGTGCTGGCGAGCATCGCCGCGGGCCTCATCCCCGCGCTGCGCACGTCCTCCGCCCAACCCGCCGCCACCCTCAAGGACGGCTCCCGCGGCTCCGGCGGGCCCCGCCTGCGCCGGCTCCAGGGCGCCCTGGTGGTGGCCGAGCTCGGGCTGGCCGTGATGCTGCTCGTGGGCGCCGGCCTCCTCCTCAAGAGCTTCCGCAACACGCGCCAGGCCGACCCCGGCTTCGACGCCCGCAACGTGCTGGTCGCGGGCTTCGGCCTCGAGAACACCGGCTACACGCGGGAACGCACCGCCCAGGTGGCCAAGGCCTTCCTGGAGCGGGCCCGGGCCCTCCCCGGCATCCAGTCCGCGGGCATGAGCCAGGAGCTCATCATGGGCCTCGAGGGCAACAGCTGGGACTACGTCCAGATCGAAGGCCGGGACGACGATCCCCGCGAGCGCCTGCGGCTGGGCCGGAACATCGTCACGCCGGGGTTCTTCACGACGCTGGGGATCCCCATGGCCGCCGGGCGGGAGTTCTCCGACCTGGACCGGGACGGGACCCAGCAGGTGGCCATCGTCAACGAGGCCCTCGCCAGCCGCTACTGGCCCGGCCAGGATCCCCTGGGCAAGCGCATCCGCACCGGCGACGGCCTGTGGACCGTGGTGGGCGTCTGCCGCTCCACCCGCAGCCGCACCTGGACCCAGCCGGTGGTGCCCTTCATGTACTTCCCCAGCGCCCAGTCCGGCGACAACGGCTGCCACGTGCTCTACGTGCGCACCACCGAATCCACGGCCAGCGCCGAGGCCCGGCTGCGGGAGACCCTGGCCCAGGTGGACCGGGACCTGCCCCTGCTGGCGGAGCGCCTGGACCGCATCGTGGAAAGCGCCGCCTGGGACATCGCCCTGGCCGCCAAGGTGCTGGGCGCCATGGACATCCTGGCCGCGGTGCTGGCCGTGGTGGGCGTCTACGGCGTCATGGCCGCTTCCGTGAGCCACCGCACCCAGGAGTTCGGCATCCGCATGTCCCTGGGGGCC
>DBME01000398.1:1131-8188 GCA_002298155.1 Holophagaceae bacterium UBA706
GGGCCTCGCCGCCGCCGGGCTCCTGAGCCGCGGCCTCGCGCACCTCCTCCTCGGCGTGGAACCCGCCGACCCCGGCATCTTCCTGGGCGTCCCCGCCCTCCTCGCCGCCATCGCCTTCTGCGCCTGCGCCCTCCCGGCCCTGCGCGCCTGCCGCGTCAACCCCATCCAGGCACTTCGTCAGGAATGACCTTTCCAGGAGCTCCCATGTCCCCACGTTCCATCATCCGCCTCGAAGCCATCAAGAAAGTCTTCACCACCGACGAGGTGGAGACCCACGCCCTCTCCGACATCCACCTGGAGATCGCCGAAGGGGAGTTCATCTCCATCGCTGGCCCCTCGGGCTGCGGCAAGTCGACGCTCCTCTCCATCCTCGGCCTCCTGGACACGCCCACCGAGGGCGGCTACACCCTCAACGGCAAGCCCGTGGCGGGCCTGAGCCTCTCCGAGCGGGCCCGGATCCGCAACCACGAGATCGGCTTCATCTTCCAGAGCTTCAACCTCATCGGCGACCTCACCGTCTACGAGAACGTGGAGCTCCCCCTGGTGTACCGCGGCCTGCCCCTGGGCGAGCGGCGCACGCGGGTGATGGAGGCCCTGGAGGAGGTGGGGATGTCCCATCGCGCCAAGCACCTTCCCAGCCAGCTCTCCGGCGGCCAGCAGCAGCGCGTGGCCGTGGCCCGGGCGGTGGGCGGCCGGCCCTCCATCCTCCTGGCCGACGAGCCCACCGGCAACCTGGACTCCACCAACGGCGACGCCGTCATGGATCTGCTGAAGGACCTGCACCGGCGCGGTTCGACCATCTGCATGGTCACCCACGACGCGCGCTTCGCCCAGCATGCCGACCGCACCGTGCACCTGTTCGACGGGCGCGTGGTGGAGGAATCCCTGGCCAAGGCTTGAACAGGAATACGTGAGCGCCATGCACAACCTTTCCGACGACCTCCGCCGCGCCTTCATCTCCCTGCTGAAGAGCCCCGCCTTCACGATCACGTCCGTGCTCATCCTCGCGCTGGGCATCGGGGCGAACGCCGCCATCTTCAGCCTCGTGGACCGGGTCCTCCTCAGGAGCCTGCCCTTTCCCGCATCGGAACGGCTGGTGGTCCTGTGGGGCCACAACACCCTGCGCGGCGGCCTCACCGAGCCCCTGTCGGCGCCTGATTTCCTCGACTGGCAGCGGGAGGCGGGAACCCTCGAAGGCATGGCCGCCGTGGAGAGCGACGGCCTGAACCTCACCGGGGGCGCGGAGCCCGAGAGCCTCCCCGCGGGGCGGGTCTCCTGGAACTTCTTCCGGGTCATCGGCGTGCATCCGGCCCTCGGCAGGGATTTCACGCCCGAGGAGGACCGGGTCGAAGGTCCCCGGGCCGTGATCCTCTCCGATGAACTCTGGAAGCGCCGGTTCGGCGGGGACCCGGGGATCCTGGGCCGCACCATCCCCCTCAACGGCGTTGATACCCTGGTGGTGGGGATCATGCCGCCGCGGTTCTCCTTCGACCACTACATGGCCAGGGCCTCCATCTTCCTGCCCATCTCCTTCTCGCATAAGCAGCTTGACGGGAGGGGCAATCATTTCTTCTCGGCCGTGGCCCGCCTGAAGCCCGGCGCCACGCCGGCCCAGTGCGAAGCGGAGCTGCGGGGAATCGCGGACCGGCTGGCCAAGGAGCACCCCAACACCAACGCCAACTACACCGCCAGGGTGGTGCCCCTGCGGGAGGAGCTGGTGCGCAATTCCAAGGGGACCCTCCTGGTCCTGGGCGGCGCCGTGGCCTTCGTGCTCCTCATCGCCTGCGCGAACCTCATGAACCTCATGCTGGCCCGCAGCGCCCGCCGGCAGCGGGAACTGGCCATCCGCGCGGCCCTGGGCGCGAGCCCCGCCGGGCTGGTGTGGAGTGCCCTGTGCGAGAGTCTGGTCCTGGGCTTCCTGGGCGGCCTCGCGGGCCTGGCCCTGGGCCGCTGGATCCTGGCCGGCCTTCTGCGCGTGCTGGGTTCCGAGGCCGCCGCCATCGGCCCCATGCACCTGGACGCCAGGGCGGTGGCCTTCACCTTCATCCTGTCCATGGGATCGGCCGTGGCCTTCGGTCTGATCCCCGCCCTGAAGGCGGAGGGCCGCCACCTCGCGGATTCCCTCAAGGAGGGCAAGGGCTCGTCCAACGCCAGCCATCCGAGGCTGCGCGGGCTCCTGGTGGCCACCGAGACGGCCCTCGCCACGGCCCTGCTCATCGGCGCGGGCCTCATGCTGCGGAGCCTGATGCACCTGCAGGCGGTGGACCCCGGCTACCGGCCCGACCACGTTCTGACCTCGCGCATCACCCTGCCGCCCTACAAGTACGGTGACGAAGCGGCACGGCTCGCCTTCATGGACGAGCTGCGCAGGCGCCTGGAGGCCACGCCCGGCGTGGTGGCCGTGGGCCTCAACGACACCAGCCCCTTGTCCGGGTCCACCTCGACCAGCTCGTACGACGTGGGTGACCAGCAGAGCGCGGATGGCCAGGTGGCGCTCAGCCACCACATCACGCCGGGCTATTTCCGGGCCATGGGCATCCCCATCCTGCAGGGCCGCGACCTCGCCCCGGGCGAGGCCGGCGTCCTCATCAACCGGACCTTCGCCCTGCGCCATTTCGCCCATTCGAATCCCCTGGCCGGCCGGGTCTCGCTGGACGGCCAGAACGACCCCTACCTGCCCGTGGTGGGCGTCGTGGGGGATGTGCGCCACCACGGACCCGCGGCCGGGATCATGGCCGAGATGTACTTTCCCGTCACCGCCCGCAGGGCCGGTGGCGAATCGCTGAACTTCTTCACGGTGGTACTGCGGACCGGGCCTGAGCCCCGGACGATGGTTCCTGCCCTCCGGGGAATCCTGAGGGACCTGGACCCGGACCTGCCCCTCGCGGGCACCCGGACCATGGAGGAGCTGCTGAGCCGGGAGCGCCAGGGCGCCCAGATCCGCAGCATCCTGGTGGGCTCCTTCGCGGCCCTGGCCCTGCTGCTTTCCGGCGTGGGCATCTACGCCGTGATCAGCTTCCTCACCGGCATGCGCACCCGGGAGATCGGCGTGCGCATGGCCCTGGGCGCCCAGGTGCGCGACGTGGTGCGCCTGGTGGTGGGGCAGGGGCTCCGCATGGCCCTGTGGGGCGTGGCGGCGGGTGTGGCCATCTCCCTGGCCCTGGGGCGGGCCGTGGATTCCCAGATCACCGGCGTGCGGTCCTGGGATCCCGTCACGTTCACCCTCGTCGCCGCGGTGCTCGCCCTGGTGGGCATCCTGGCCTGCCTCCTCCCGGCCCTGCGGGCGGCGCGCGTGGATCCCCTGGTGGCCCTCCGGAGCGAGTGATCCATGAGCCTCCTGGACGACCTGAAGTGGGCCCTGAGATCCCTGGCGCGGGCGCCGGGCTTCTCCCTGCTGGCCGCGGCGCTCCTGGCCCTGGGCATCGGGGCCAACCTGGCCATCTTCGCCATGGTGGAGCGTTCCCTGCTGCGCCCGCTGCCCTACGGGGCGCCGGACCGGCTCGTGGCGTTGTGGGAGCAGACCCCCGCCCGGGGCGGACTCCGGGACTACTTCTCCGCTGCGGACTTCCTGGACTGGCAGCGGGAGAGCACCCGCCTCCGGAGCCTGTGCGCCCTGAGCTCGGGCGCCATGAACCTCGCCGGGGGCGTCGAGCCCGAACGGGTGCGGGTGGGCCGGGTCTCCGGCAACTTCCTGGACGTCCTGCAGGTGCGGCCCCGGTTGGGGCGCGGCTTCCTGCCCGAGGAGGACGCGCCGGGGGCGCCCCGGGCGGCGCTGCTGACCTGGGAGTTCTGGAACCGCCACGGCGCCGATCCCTCCCTGGTGGGCAGGACCCTGCGCCTGGACGGGGTGGACACCCTGGTGGTCGGCGTGATGCCGCCGGGCTTCGAACTGGCCCACCGCATCGCCAAGTCGGACATCTTCATGCCCCTGGCCCTCACCGCGGCGGAGCGCGCCAACCGGCAGCGCCACTGGCTCACCGCCGTGGCCAGGCTCCAGGAGGGGGCCACCCCCCGGGACGCGGAGGCCGAACTGCGGGCCGTGTGCGACCGCATCGCCCGCACGGATCCCGGCACCAACCAGGGCTTCACGGCCCGGGTCGCCCCGTTGCGGGACGAGCTGGTGAAGGACGCCCGGGGCACGCTCCTGGCCCTGCTGGGCGCGGTGGGCTTCGTGCTGCTCATCGCGTGCACCAACGTGGCCAACCTGCTCCTGGCCAGGGGCTCGCGCCGGGGACTGGAGCTGGCCGTTCGCTCCGCCATGGGCGCGGACCGGGGGCGCATCTTCCGGCTGTTCATGGTCGAGAGCTGCCTCCTGGGCGTGCTGGGCGGAGCCCTGGGCTTCGTGGCCGCGCGGGCCGTGGGCTCGGGCCTGGCCCTGCTCCTGGCGCTGCCCGACGGCACCGGCGGTGGATGGGCCCAGCTGGCCTTCGCCGTGGGCGTGTCTCTGGCCGCCGCCATGGGCGCCGGCGTGGTGCCGGCATGGCGGTTCAGCGGAGCGGATTCCCGCCCCGCGCTCCGCGACGGGGGCCGCACGTCGGGGACCCGCGCCCAGCATCGCCTCAGCGGCCTGCTGGTGGCAGCGGAGACGGCGCTAGCCACGGCCCTGCTCATCGGCGCGGGCCTCCTCCTGCGCACCCTGGCCAGCCTCCAGGGCGTGGATCCCGGTTTCGATCCCCGCACCATCGCCATCCAGGTGACCCTGCCCGCCTCCACCTACCGGGGCAACGCGCCCCAGGGCGACTTCGCCCGGCGCATCCAGGCCCGCCTGGAGGCGATCCCCGGCGTGATCTCGGCGGGGGTCATGGACAACCTGCCCCTGTCGGGCTCCATGCGCCAGGCCGGCTACGACCTGGAGCCCGGGTCCCAGGGCCGGCCCGACCAGGAGGCCTTCTGCTACCGGGCCTCCCCCGGGACCTTCCGGACCCTGGGCATCCCCCTGGTGCGGGGCCGGGACTTCGAACCCACCGACACCGCCACGACCATCATCACCGAGTCCTTCGCCCGCAGGCATTGGGCCGGGCAGGACCCCCTGGGGCGGCGGGTCTTCATCGACGCCGACGACCATTTCGGCATGACCATCGTGGGCGTGGTGGGCGACGTGCGCCACGAGTCCCTGGCGGTCCCCACCCGGCCGGGCTTCTACATGCCCCTCCTGGATCCGGGTCCCGCCTACATCACCGCCCCCGGCCTCGTGCTGGTGGTGCGGGCCCAGGTGCCGCCGGCCGCCCTCCAGGGGGCCCTGCGCCAGGCCCTGCGGGAGGTGGATCCCGAACTGCCCCTGGGTCCCGTGCGCACCATGGGCGAACTCATGGACCAGAACCTCAAGGACGCCCGCGCCCGCGGGATCCTGTTCGGCGGGTTCTCCCTGCTGGCCCTGGTCCTGGCGGGAGCCGGGATCTTCGGGGTGGTGAGCTACCTCACGTCCATGCGGACCCGGGAACTGGGGGTGCGCGCCGCGCTGGGGGCCCGCCGTTCCGACCTCCTGGCCCTGGTGCTGGGGGGCGGCATGCGCATGCTGGCCGCCGGCGGCGGCGCGGGGCTGCTCCTGGCCTTCGCCCTGGCCCGGACCCTCCGTTCCCAGCTGCATGGGGTCGGCACCGTGGACCCGGCGGCGTACGGCCTCGCCGCAGGGCTCGTGGCCCTGTGCGGAGGCCTGGCCTGTCTGGCGCCGGCCCTGCGCGCCTCCCGGGTGGACCCGGCCGTGGCGCTGCGCAGCGAGTAGGATAGGAAGCAACGCCATCCCGGGAACCTCTCCATGCCTTCGAGCCCCAGCCGCATCCTCCTTTCCGACGACCAGCCCGATGTGCGGGAAAGCCTGCGTCTGCTCCTGAAATCCGAAGGCTTCAAGGTGGACACCGCGGCCTCGCCCCAGGCCTGTCTGGCGGCCCTGGAGACCGCCCGGCCGGACCTGGTGCTCATGGACATGAACTACACCCAGGACACCACCTCGGGGCTGGAGGGCCTGGACCTGCTGGACCGCATCCAGGCCCTGGACGGAGCCCCCCCCGTGATCGTCATGACCGCCTGGGGCAGCATCGACCTGGCCGTGGAGGCCATGCGCCGGGGCGCCAAGGACTTCGTGCAGAAGCCCTGGGAGAACGCGCGGCTGCTGGCCACGCTGCGCACCCACCTGGAGCTTTCCGCGGCGTTGAGCCGGGGACGGCGCCTGGAAGCCGAGAACCGGATCCTGCGCGAGGGCGCCCCCGCCATCGTGGCGGCGTCGCCCGCCATGGCCCAGGTCCTGCAGCTGGTGGCCCGCATCGGCCCCTCCGACGCCTCCGTGCTCATCACCGGCGAGAACGGCACCGGGAAGAGCCTCCTGGCCCAGGCCCTGCACGCCGCCAGCGCCAGGAGCGAGCGCCCCATGCTCACCCTGAACGCCGGGGGACTCTCCGAGGGCGTGCTGGAGAGCGAACTCTTCGGGCACGTGAAGGGAGCCTACACCGACGCCAAGGCCGAGCGCACGGGACGCTTCGAACTGGCCGACGGCGGCACCCTGTTCCTGGACGAGATCGCCAACGCGCCCCTGGCCCTGCAGGCCAAGCTCCTGCGGGTGCTGGAGACCGGCGAGTTCGAGCGGGTGGGCTCCAGCCGCACCCTGCGCGCGGACGTGCGGATCATCAGCGCCACCAACGCGGACCTGGATGCGGAGGTGGCCGCGGGGCGGTTCCGCCAGGACCTGCGCTTCCGCCTGAACACCATCGAGATCCACATGCCCCCCCTGCGGGAGCGCACGCCGGACATCCTGCCCCTGGCCGACCATTTCCTGGAGGAACGGGCCGGGCGCTACCGCAAGTCCGTGGCGGGCTTCGACGCGGGGGCGCAGAAGGCCCTCCTGGGGCACCCCTGGCCCGGCAACGTGCGGGAGCTGGCCCACGCGGTGGAGCGGGCCCTGCTCATGGCCCCCGGACCCTGGATCACCGCCCCCGACCTGATGCTCGCCCCCCGCGCGGGGGCCGCCCCGGCCCTGGACGACCTGGGCATGGAGGACATGGAGGCCCTGCTCATCCGCAAGGCCCTGGCCCGCCACGGCAGCGCCACGGCGGCGGCGGAGGCG
>DBME01000111.1:0-1159 GCA_002298155.1 Holophagaceae bacterium UBA706
GGGGCGCGCCGGATGGCTCCGTCGGGGGGGCTATTCGATGTAGCGTCCCCGTTCCGTGTAGTGCGTGTGCAGGAGCTTGTGGCTGGGGTGGCCGCAGGGACCCTCGGTGAGGAACTCCGAGTAGATGCGCAGCACGTCGGGGTTCTCGTGCGACTTGCGCACCGCATATGCGGCGTCCTCGTCGTAGATCGCCTTGGCCCGGGCCTTGCGGATCTCCGGGGAGGTGGGGATGGGCTGGCCGCCCCCGCCGATGCAGCCGCCGGGGCAGCCCATGAACTCGATGAAGTGGCATTTGCTGAACGGGCCGCCCGCCTTGATGTCCTCCATGACCTTCTTGGCGTTGGCGGTGCCGTGGGCCACGGCCACCTTGAGGGTGGCGCCCTTGAGGAAGTCCCAGCTGGGGAAGAGCGGCGCCAGGATGGCGGGGACGGGCCCCACCTGGGTGACGGGGATCTCGGCGTACTTGACGCCCTCGAAGCCGCGCACGGGCTTGATGTCCGCGTGCTCGAAGAGATCCTCCACCTTCACGCCCACCACCAGCTCGATGACGGTGCGCAGGGCGGCCTCCATCACGCCGCCCGTGGCGCCGAAGATGACGCCCGAACCCGTGGCGGTGCCGAAGGGGGCGTCGAAATCGGACTTGGGCAGGTGGGGCAGGTCCAGGCCGGTCTCGCTGATCATCTTGGCCAGTTCCCGCGTCGTGAGGCCGTAGTCCACGTCCTTGAAGCCGGAGTCGTCCATCTCGGGGCGGTTGCACTCGAACTTCTTGGCCGAGCAGGGCATCAGGGCCACGGTGACGATGTCGGCGGGGTTGATGCCGTGCTTCTCGGCGTAGTAGGTCTTGATGACCGCGCCGAACATCTGCTGGGGGCTCTTGGCGGTGCTGAGGTTGGGGATGTACTCGGGGTAGAAGTGCTCGAGGTACTTCACCCAGCCCGGGGAGCAGCTGGTGAACTGCGGGAAAGCCGCGGGCTGGCCGTCCAGGAGGGCCTTCTTCAGGCGCAGCAGCAGCTCGGTGCCTTCCTCCAGGATGGTGAGGTCGGCGGTGAAGTTGGTGTCGAAGACCCGGTCGAACCCGCACATGCGCAGGGCCGTGTTCAGCTCGAAGGTCAGGGGCACGCCCGGCTGGAGCCCGAAGCACTCGCCGATGGCGGCGCGG
>DBME01000111.1:1209-1360 GCA_002298155.1 Holophagaceae bacterium UBA706
TGCACTGGCCGCAGTTGATGCAGACCACCTTGCCCAGGGGCTTCTCGAGGAAGGTCGAGATGTGGCTGTAGTTGCCGCGGCCCAGGACCTCGATGGTGCCCACCTCCTGCAGGTCGATGCAGGTGCGCACGCAGCGGCGGCACAGGATGCA
>DBME01000111.1:1382-2584 GCA_002298155.1 Holophagaceae bacterium UBA706
CCGAAGCGGAAGAAGTCCACCCCGTATTCCTTGGCCAGGGACTGCAGCTCGCAGTTGTTGTTGCGGAAGCAGGCGTAGCATTCCCCGTAGTGCTCGGCGAGGAGCAGGTCGAGGATGTGGCGTCGCGCCATGCGTACCTTGCGGGTGTGCGTGAAGATCTTGATCGGCGCGGTCACCGGGAAGGCGCAGGCGGCCTGCAGGGTGCGCTGGCCTTCCACCTCCACGGAGCAGATGCGGCAGACGCCCGCGACGCAGAGGTCGGGGTGGTGGCAGAGGGTGGGGATCTTGATGCCGATGCGCTTGGCGGCGTCCAGGATCGTGGTGCCCAGGGGCACCTTCAATTCCTGGTGGTCGATGGAGATGGTCACGGTTCCGCCGATGGCGGTCGTGCTCTCCGGAACGGCGAGGGTCTGGGACTGCTGGCTGGCCGGGGCCCGGCGGGAAGTTTCTGGGAGGCTGGTGGTCATGCTCACATCCTCACTGGATCAGGCGTGGGAAGGGATTCGGCCCATGATCTCCTCGCGGAAGTGCTCCACGACGGAGAGGAAGGCGCAGGGGCTGCTCTGCCCGAGACCGCACTTGGAGGCGAGCTGCATGGTCTCGCCCAGGGCGCAGAGCTCCTTGAGGTAGGTCATGCTGCAGGTGCCGTTCTTGAGCATCTCGAGCCCCTCGAGGAGCTTGGGATTGCCGCAGCGGCACGGCGTGCACTGCCCGCAGGACTCGTCCACGAAGAACTCGAGGAAGTTGTGCAGGATGTCGAGCATGTCCCGGTGGGGTCCGATGACGATGACCGAGCCGCCCGTGGGGATGTCCTCGAAGGCGATGGTGCGGCCGAAGTCCTTGGCGGGAATGCACTGGCCGGAGGCTCCGCCGATCTGGGCGGCCTTGGCGTCCTCGCCGCCCACCTGGCGCAGCAGCTCGGCCACCGTGAGGCCCAGGGGGAATTCGTAGACGCCGGGCCGCGCGCAGTCGCCCGAGACGCTGAAGATCTTGTGGCCGGTCGACTTCTCCGTGCCCACGCTGCGGAACCAGGGGGCCCCGTTGGCCAGGATGCAGGCGGACCAGGCCAGGGTCTCCACGTTGTTGACCACCGAGGGGTGGTCCAGGTAGCCGGTGTTGACGGGGAAGGGGGGCCGGTTGCGGGGCTCGCCGCGGAAGCCTTCCAGGGCCTCGATCAGCGCGGTCTCCTCGCCGCAGATGTA
>DBME01000289.1 GCA_002298155.1 Holophagaceae bacterium UBA706
GGGGGCCGCTTTATTTCTACGCCCACCGCTCGGCGGTGGATTTGACACCGTTCGCCGGATTCCCTTCCGGGCCGGAAGCGCCATGGGCAGGGTGGAAGCCAACCCACCCAACCCCGGCGCGACGGCGACGGCCATGGCCGCCCCCTCCTGCGTCCCAACGATGGAGAGACCATGCATTTCAGACGTGCCACCCTCCTGTCCACCTTGCTCGTGGCCTGGGGCGGCCTCGGGGCCCAGACTGCCGAGTGCGCCGACCAGCTGGACGACCGCGCCTCCGAGTCGGCCTACATGGCCGTCCTGGGCACCGCCCACTTCCAGGCGACCCGCATGAACATGCCCGCAACCCTCGTCACCATGGGCAGCTATGACGACTTCTGGGACAAGTCCATGCAGGCGATGATCAACTCCTACAACCATTCCGGAGAGCCCACCGCGGGTGGAAACCCGGACTGGAACACCGTGCAGCGGTTCGTCTCGGACCTGACCGGGGACACCGGATTCGCCGCCAGCATCGAGGCCTTCATGATCGGGAACGCCTTCGCAGGGCTGATCAGCACCCTCCAGTCCTTCAACATCGGGCACCGCGAGTACACCTTCCTCGTGCCCGCCGCAGGCCCCTACACCATTGTGGCCCACCTCACCGGTGGCATCGACAAGCCCCGGAACCGCGTGGTCCTCAGCACGCCCAGCGGCAACGTCCAGCTGGACGACGACAACCCCAGCTCCGACCGCGACAAGAGCTACACCGTGAATCTCCAGCCTGGGATCTACGGCCTCTCCATGCAGTTGGGCTCGGGTTCCTCCGCCCTGTTCCACAACGCCGGGACGCTGACCTCGGTGACCCTCAGCAGCCCCACGCCGGTTTCCTGGACGTCGGAGATCATCGTCACCTGCGGGAAGACGAACATCGTGACCACCATGCCAGAACCGGGCTCGGTGTACACCACGAACCTGCCCTACGTGGTCCCCGTGGCCTCGGATTTCCCCAATGTCCTCTCGGGCACCGTGTGGGTCGACAACATCCGGCCCCTGCCCGTCGTGCGCCAGCCCAACTTCGTGGTGACCTGGAACTCCGAAGACCCGTACATCCTCTGCGTCACCCTGTGCACCCTGGCCTTCGATGCCCAGCCTACCGTAGGCCCCAGCTTCGCCACCTACTCCTTCCGCCGGGGCCCCGACCTGGTCAAGACCTACGGCGTGCACCCCGGGATCCGCCACCCGACCCTTGAGCCCTGAGCCCCGCGCCCCCGTCCCGTCCACGCGGCGGGAGGCCCATAGGCCTTCCGTTTCGTGGACGGGCCCCTTGTTTTGCTTGTAAAACAAGGCTTTTGATGGTCTCCTGTATGGGAAGCTCAGCGTTTCAATGAACGCCGGGCACTGGAGGAGCCCATGGCCCGATCGAATGAAACCTGGACTGGCGCAGCCGACGGCACCGCCCTGGCGGCGGAGCTGCACCGGAAACTCGAGGTCAGCCACCGGCAGGCCAAGGGCCTCATCGATGCCGGATGCGTGAAGGTCAACGGCGCCGAGGCCCGCACCTACGGCCTGCGGCTGAAGGCGGCCGACACCCTGGACGTGGTCTTCGACCCGGACATGGTCTACAGCGCCCTGCCCAAGCCCAGCAAGTCGGCGGACTCGCCCTTCGAGATCCTCCACGAGGACAAGCACCTCATCTTCGTGGACAAGCCCGCGGGCCTCCTCACGGTTCCCGCCGAGAAGAACAACGATCCCTGCCTGGCCGAGGCCCTCACCGACATGTACCGGCGCCGGGGGTTCAAGCGCTTCCAGCTCTTCATCGCCCACCGCCTCGACCGGTACACCTCCGGCGTGCTGGTGTTCGCCAAGACGCCCGAGGCCCTCAATGGCCTCAAGCGCATCTTCGACGAGCACCACCTGCACCGCATCTACAAGGCCGTCCTGGTGGGCGAGCTGCCCGAGAACTCCGGCACCCTCTCCGACAAGCTGGTGGAACGCAAGTCCCTGCGCATGTCCGTGGTGCCCGACAAGTCCAAGGCCAAGCATGACGTCAAGGGCGCCAAGCTGGCCGTGACCCACTACCGCGTCCTGGAACGCCTCCCCGGCCACACCGTGGTGGAGGTGAAGCTCGAGACGGGCCGGCGCAACCAGATCCGCGTGCAGTTCGCGGAACGGGGCTTCCCCCTCCTGGGCGACCAGGTGTACGGCACCCCCAGCGACCTCATCGACCGCCAGGCCCTCCACGCCGAGCTCCTGGGCTTCCGGCATCCGGTGACCGGCGAACCCGTGACCGTCACGGCCGCCATGCCCGCGGACATGGAGAAGGTCCTGCGCGTCCTTCGCACCGCCCGCCGGGTCGAACGCGCCGACGCCGGCCTGAAGGGCGAGGCCGACATCTACAAGCCCAAGATCACCAAGGAGCGCAAGCTGGACCGCGTGCGCCGCGCCGGCCGCTTCGCCAAGGACGAGGACGGCGGTCCCCGCGCGCCCCGCACCATGGGCATGGACCGGGACGACGCCCCCAACCCCCGACGGATCTTCGCGAACCGGGAGGAGGCCCCCCGCCACGACCGGCTCGGCTACTTCAAGGCC
>DBME01000445.1 GCA_002298155.1 Holophagaceae bacterium UBA706
GGCGGCGCCGGCGGCGGCCTGGAGGGTCTCCGTGTAGTCCAGGGAGATGGCGTCCAGCAGGATGTCGGCCACCACGGGGTGGGAACCCCGGATGAAGGATTCACTGCAGCAGGTGCACTCCTGGAAGTGCAGCCAGATGACGGGGGGCCGGCTCTTCTTCTCCAGGGTCTCCGCTACCGCCGCGGTCGCCTGCGTCCCCAGCCCCGCCGCCGCGGCGGCGAAACTGCAGAACTGCATGAACTCGCGGCGGCTGTAGCCCTTGGCCTTCATGGACTCCCACAGGGATTCCCTAGGTGCGTACATGCAGCCTCCTCCGGTAGTGAGATTGAGACCAAGTATTATGAAATTTCAATTTTGAGGTTATGACTGCAATCAGGGTAGGAGTAACGATGGGGATGTCAACGGTCACCTTTGGGTTATTTCGGGCCTTGGCCCGGTAGGATGGAGGGAACGTGAAAGGAATGCCGATGCGCCGTCTGCTCATGCTTCCCGCCGCCCTGACGGTTCTCGCCGCCGCGCCCGCTCCCCAGGCGCGCCCGGCGTCCGAATTGATCCAGGAAGCCCTGTCCACCGCCAAGCCCGGGGGCAGGACCGTCCTGGTGGCCTTCCACGCCTCCTGGTGCTCCTGGTGCCGGCGCCTGGAGGGCGTCCTGGCCAAGCCCGCCGTGAAGGAGGTCATGGACCGGCGTTTCGTGACCCTCTGGCTGACCATCATGGAACGCGGCCCCAAGCAGGAGCTGGACAACCCCGGCGCCGCCGACCTCTACCAGCGCTGGACCGGCGGGGCCAAGGCGGGGATACCCTTCTGCCTCGTGCTGGACGGCAAGGGCGACCTGAAGGCCTCCTCCATCCGTCCCCTGTCCCCCGGCGCCGCCGCGGAGAACATCGGCTACCCCGGCAGTCCCGACGAGATCAAGGCCTTCGTGGCCCTCCTGCGGGAAGGCGCCCCGGCCATGACCGACGCGGAGGCGGCGGTGATCACCCGGGAACTCGACGCCGCCAAGCCCGCCCAATGAGTGGAGACCGCGACATGGACGAACCGGGACGCTTCGATCAGGCCGCCGCGACCTGGGACCTGGAGGACCGCCGGGTGGTGCTGGCGCGGGGCGTGGCCGAGGCCATCACCGCCTGCGTGGGCCTGCCGGGTTTCGGCGACGTGCTGGATTTCGGCTGCGGCACCGGCCTGGTCACCCTGGCCCTGGCGTCCCGGGCGGGCACCCTCGCGGGCGCCGACACCTCCACGGGCATGCTGGCGGAACTGGAACGCAAGGCCAAGGCGGAAGGCATCCCCGTGCGGGTCCTGCACCTGGGACCCGATGGCTCCGGGGATCTGGGAGGCCCCTACGACCTCATCGTCAGCAGCATGACCCTCCACCACGTCAAGGACGTGGCGGCGGTCCTGGCGCGCCTGGCGACCCGGCTCCGCCCCGGGGGCCGCATGGCCCTGGCCGACCTGGACACCGAGGACGGCACCTTCCATGACGATGGCGCGGACGTGCACCACCTGGGCTTCCGCCGGGAGGATGTGGCGGCGTGGCTGGAGGCCGCGGGCCTGAAGGACGCCCAGGTCGACACGGCCATGGTGACCCGTAAGGGGGACCGGGAGTATCCCGTCTTCCTGGCCACCGCCCTGAAGCCATGATCCACGCTGAGCTGCCGGGGCTGCGGTCCATCCTCGTCCGTCCCGGGCACCCGGACTTCCTGGACCTGCCCTGGGAGCAGGAACTCTCCGCCTGGCCCGGCGCCACGGACCGCTCCATCGAGCTTCCCCGGGGCCTCTCGCGGCACGAGGTTCAGTTCGTGAGCTATCCCGGCGCCTCCATCTACGCCGTGAAGGAACTGCCCGAGGGGCTGGCCGAGAAGGAGTACGGCCTCCTCCTGGAGATGCAGAGCCGGAGCCTGCCGTCGGTGGAGCCCGTGGGCCATGCCCTGGCCGACCTGGGCGGGCGCCGGGTGAGCATGCTCATCACGCGCTTCCTGGACGCCTCCCATCCCTACCGGGTGCTCTTCCTGAGTCCGGGCCTGGAGCGGTACCGGGAGCGGCTGCTGGACGCCATGGCGGGGCTCCTGGTGCGCCTGCACCTGGCCGGCGTCTACTGGGGGGACTGCTCCCTCTCCAACGTCCTGTTCCGGCGGGACGCGGGCCAGCTGGGCGCCTACCTCGTGGACGCCGAGACCTCGGAGATCCACGAATCCCTCTCCGATGGCCAGCGGCGCCAGGACCTGATGATCATGGAGGACAACGTGGGAGGCGACCTCCTGGACATCTCCATGGCCACGCGCCTTCCCGACGCGCTGCGCCCGGAAACCTTCGGCGCCAGCATCCGCCGGCGCTACGAGGGCCTGTGGTGCGAGGTGAACCGTGAAGTGATCGTGGGGGCCTCGGAGCGCTGGCGTATCCAGGCCCGGGTGCGGGCCCTGAACGCCCTGGGTTTCTCCATCCAGGAGATCAAGCTCATCGCCACCGGGGACCAGGACAAGCTGGCCATGCGCACCGTGGTCACGGACCGGGACTACCACCGCCACCGCCTCCACGACCACACGGGCCTGGTGGCCCAGGAGCGGCAGGCCGAGCTCATGCTCAACGAGATCGAGGAGTTCCGCGCCCGTCTGGCCCAGGGCAGCCGAAGGGAGGTGCCGCTGTCCGTGGCGGCCTTCCGGTGGCTGAGCGAGGCCTGGGAGCCAACCCAGCGGCGCTTGGGCTCGCTGGTGAAGACCGAGGCGGATGCCGCGGAGCTCTACTGTCAGGTGCTGGAGCACAAGTGGTTCATGTCAGAAGCCGCCAAGGCCGACGTGGGCCTGGAGGCGGCGCTGGACGACTACCTGGCGCGCTTCAAGCCGAAGAAGGCACGGTCGAAGAAGGCCGGGGCGGCGAACTCGTAGGGCAACATCCGGAAAACCATGGGTGAAATTCGGGCATTTCTTCTCTCCGCGTACCTCCGCGAGACCTCAGCGCCTCCGTGTTGGATTGGTTT
>DBME01000426.1 GCA_002298155.1 Holophagaceae bacterium UBA706
TGCGTTTGATCAGTTTCTTAACGTTTTCAGAGCGTTGGGACATTGGGTGATGGGTCGATTGAATAGGTTACCTTCCGAAGCCGTGAATGGATCATGCGGTGGCCCTGGGCTGCGATGAATGGGATGAAATCACGGGGGTCTGGGCAAAAAGGGGAGGCTTCGATGCCTCCCTTTTTCTGATTCCAATCCATCAATTTGATGGATACGGGCGGGCGTTGTTTCCATAGGTTCTGCGGTATTTATCTGCGGCACACCCCTTGCACCTTCCTGGTTTCGGCTGATGCCGATTGGAACAGAAGTTCATTGGCAACCGTTCTTGCCAGGAGGAAAACCATGGAGCAGCGCGCCCTCAATCTCCGAACCCGCATCGAGCGAAGGGCGGAGCCCCCCACGTACCGGCAGCAGGTGATGCGCGCGGTGGACCCCGCCACCTTCGAGATGATCGGCAGCGTCCCGCAGATCCCCGAGGCCCAGGTGCCGGCCATGGTGGAGCGGGCCCGCAAGGCCGCGGACGCCTGGGGCCTGGCCTCCTGGGAGGAGCGGGGGCGCACCCTGGCCAAGCTGCGCAAGCTCATCGGCCAACGGTCCGGGGAGATCGCGGGGATCATCTCGCGGAGCATGGGCAAGCCCGTGTTCGAGGCCCTCCACTACGACGTGGCCATGGTCCTGGACGACCTCACCGACTACATCCGCCACGCCGAGCCGTACCTCGCCGACGAGGAGGTGAAGCTGCCGGTGGGCATGGAGAAGCGCAAGCACGCCCTCATCCGCTACGCGCCCCGGGGGGTCGTGTGCGTGATCGCCCCCTGGAACTTCCCCTTCGAGCTGGCCATGTCCCCGGCCATCGCGGCCCTGGCGGCGGGGAACGCGGTGATCGTGAAGCCGTCCTCGGCCGCCCCTCTGGTGGGCGAACTCATCGAGAAGCTGTTCCAGGAAGCCTTCCCCGACTGGCCCGGCCTGGCCCAGGTGGCCCACGGCCCCGGGCGCCTGGGCACCGCCATCGCCACGGCGGACGGGGTGGACTTCGTCGTGTTCACCGGCTCCACCAGCGTGGGCACGAAGCTCCAGTCGGCCCTGGCCCCCCTGCTCCGCCCCAGCCTGCTGGAGCTGGGCGGCTGCGACCCCATGATCGTTTGCGCGGACGCCAACCTGGAGCGGGCCGCGGCGGCGGCGGTGTATGGCCGCTTCTGCAACAACGGCCAGGTGTGCGCGGCGGTCAAGCGGGTCTACTGCCACGAGACCGTGTGCCGCACCTTCCTGGAGAAGCTCGTCACCCGCGTGAACCTCCTCAAGCTGGGCCCGGGCACCGACCCGTCCTCGGACGTGGGACCCCTGGCCAACGACCGGGCCGTCGGGACCCTCCGCTCCCTCCTGCACGACGCCCTGGACAAGGGCGCCAAGCTGGTCGCCGGCGGCTTCCCGGCCATCCAGGCGGGCTGGTACTGGCAGCCCACGGTGATCACCAACGTGGACCACTCCATGCGGATCATGAAGGAGGAGGCCTTCGGCCCCATCCTCCCGGTGTGCGCCGTGAAGGACGACGAGGAAGCCATCGAGCTGGCCAACGACAACCCCTACGGCTTGGACGCCTACGTCTTCACGTCCGACATGCGCCGGGCACACCGCATCGCCAACCGCCTCAAGGCCGGCTCCGTGGACATCAACGACGTCATGGTCAACTACGTCATCCGGGACATCCCCTTCGGCGGCGTGAAATCCTCCGGCCACAACCGCTACCACGGGAGGATCGGCCTGCGCCTGTTCACGGAGTACAAGGGCATGGTCATCGACGACGGCACCGCGGACACCGAGGCGGAGTGGTTCCCCTATTCCGAAGCCAAGCGCGACGCCGCCCAGGAACGGTGCGGCAAGGTCTGACTTGCCCCCCGGTCCCCCAGCACCCAAACTGGTGGACCGGGGGAAAAGCATGGCGCAGAAGGGAGTTCTGATCATATCCGTGGAACCGGAGAGCCTGGCCTGGGAGGCCGGCCTCCGGGCCGGGGATACCCTTCTGGAGATCAACGGCGAGCCTGTGCTGGACCAGCTGAGCTACCAGTTCCTCATCAGCCAGCGGGACGACACGGCCCTCACCTTCCAGCGGCCCGACCGCACCCGCATGACCGCCACCGTGGAGAACGGCGGCGACGGCATCGGCCTGGACCTGGCCCAGGACCAGGTGAAGGTCTGCAAGCAGAACTGCATCTTCTGCTTCGTGCTGCAGATGCCCAAGGGCTACCGCAAATCCCTCTACCTCAAGGACGAGGACATCCGCCTCTCCTTCCTCTACGGCCACTTCAGCACCCTCTCCTCCAGCGACGACGCGGAACTGGACCGCATCGTGCGGGAGAAGCTCTCCCCCATCCACGTGAGCGTCCATGCCACCGATCCCGTGGTGCGGGTGAAGGTGGTGGGCAATCCCAAGGAAGGCGACATCCTGCGGAAGATCGACCGCCTCCTGGACGGGGGCGTGGACGTGCACACCCAGGCGGTGCTGGTGCCCGGCATCAACGACGGCGAGGTGTGGGAACGCACGGTGCGCGAGCTCTGGGAACGCAGGGCCTTCCAGACCGAGGGTCCCCGGGCCGGCAAGGGCGGCGTGCTGAGCCTCTCCTGCGTGCCCGTGGGCCTCACCTCCCACCGGGAGGGCCTGCCCAGCATCCCCGACGTGGACCCCGACTTCGCGGCGGCGTGGACCCGGCAGTGGATCCCCCGCGTGCGCCAGTTCACCGCGGACAACCACGGGGAGCCCTGGCTCCTCCTGGCCGACGAGTGGTTCACCCGCGGGGGCGTCACCGTTCCCGGGCGCCGGTTCTATTCCCAATCCTGGGCCCAGCTGGAGAACGGCGTGGGGCTGGTGCGCAAGTTCCTGGAGCACACCCGCGGCTTCCTGCGCACCCCCCGCTCCAAGGGCTTCGCGGGACGCAAGGTCCTGGTCCTCACCGGCGCCAGCTTCGCCCCGGTGCTCAACCGCACCCTGGCGCAGGTGAACCGCCTGTGCGGCAGCGAGCTGCGGGCCGTGGCGGCCCCCAACAACTCCTTCGGGCGCACCGTGACCGTGGCGTTNNCGGGACCTGGCCTACGCCGCCCACGCCGACCGGGATTCCCACGGCGGCAACCCCCGCTGGGTGGACGCCGTCGTGGTGCCCAGCGCCTCGCTGCGGGTGCACACGGGCCCCACCGACCAGTACGCCCTGGGCGACGGCGCCGAGCCCACCCCCGCCAACCAGTTCCTGGACGACATGACCCTGGCCGAGCTGGAGCGGGAAGTGGGCGTTCCCGTGGTGCCCAGCGGCGCCAACCTCGCGCAGCTGCTGGACCACCTGAAGCATGCGGAAGCCTTCCACACGGAAGGCATGAACCTGCCGCAGGGCGCCTACAACCCTTGACGCAGGCGCCGGGATAACGAAAAAGGGCCGCCCGGAGGCGGCCCTTTTCGTCATGCGTCAGCCTTTCAGCTGGGGTTCTTCTTCTTGACCGCAGCCACGACCTTGATGTCGCCGCCGTCCAGGCCGGTGCCGACGAACTCGGGGCGCTGGGCGGTATCCCGCTTGGCCCGGTCCGAGGCGACCTTGATCTGGTCGAGGACGTTGACGGCGTACTGGTAGGCCTGATCCTCATCCACGCGGAGGAACACCTTGCGCATGCCCGAAGGCTGCAGTTCCACGGCGGGGGTGAGCTTCTCGGCCAGCTCGGCGAGCTGGATGACGTCGTTCTGGAGCAGCAGATTGCCCTTGTCGTCGATGGTGATGACGATGGGGGGGTTCTTGGGATCGGGAACGACGGGGGTCTGCACCTTCACGACCTGGGGCACCACGACGGGCAGGGCCTTGGAGAGGCCGGGCACCATCACGATGAACACGATCAGGAGCACGAGCACGATGTCGATGAGGGGCGTGACGTTGATGTCGCTTTTAGCTTTGCCCTTGGGGCCACCGGCGTCCATTATTTGCCCCCTTTCTCGCCGCTCTTGTCCTCACTGGTGACGATGGAGGCCTCGTCGGCGCCACCCTCACGGCAGATCTGGAAGAGCTCGTCCACGAACTTGAACGGAATGTCGGAGTCGGCCTTGATGAAGACGCGCCGGTCACTGAGATACATCACGGAATTCTTGATGTAGCCGATGAGCTGGGCCTTCTTGGCTTCGTCCTTGTAGGTGAACGTCAGGGCGTTGCCCCGGGCGTCCTTGGCGTCCTTGTCGTCGACCATGATCGGAGCGGGACCGTCGATGACCCCGGTCTTGGGATCGCGATGGGCCGGCAGGATCAGGGTCAGGTACTTGGCGCCTGCCTGGGTTTCGGGTTTGAGACTGTGCTTGGACAGCGGGAGCCGCACAGCGTTGTTCACGGCGGGCGTGATCACGATGAAGATGATCAGCAGCACCAGAACGATGTCCACAAGTGGGGTTACGTTGATATCCGCTTTCACCCCAGACTTGCCACCACCACCTGCATCCATGGTGACCTCCTAGATTGGGCCCGGGGGAGCATTCGCATGTCCCCCGGGACCGGGGTTGAAAGACTTAGGCCTGCTGGCTCTCGCGGCGGATGAACTCGTCGATCATCTGGGAGGCGGCGTTGTTGATGTTGGTGACCATCTTGTCCTGCTGGGCGGTGTAGAGGTTGTAGATCCACACGGCGGGGATGGCGGCGATCAGGCCGAGGGCGGTGGTGCCGAGGGCTTCACCGATGGAACCGGCCAGGGCGTTGATGTCGCCAGCGCCCTTGGTCTTCAGGTCAGAGAAGACCTTGATGATGCCGACCACGGTGCCGAGCAGGCCGATGAAGGGGGCCAGGGCGCCGATGGTGGCGAGGGACAGCATGCCCTTCTTGAGGAGGTCGGTCACTTCGGCGGTGCCGCGGGCGATGGCGCGCTCAACGGGCTGGATCACGTCGTGGGACTCGTGGAGGGCCTTGAGCTGCTTCTCGTACTGGAAGATGTCGAGGCCGTGCTTGAGGACGAGGGCGATGTGGCTCTTGTTGTGGGTGGTGGCGGCGCGCTTGGCGGCTTCGAAGTCACCGCGGCGGAGGGTGTCCATGAACAGCTTCAGGAACTTGCGGGAAGCGGCGTTGGACTGGGCGTAGACGATGCCGCGCTCGATGGCGGTGTAGATCTGAAGGGCGACGAGGCAGATCAGCAGGCCGATGACGACCTTGTTGAACGGCGAGGCGGCTTCCCAGATGGCCTTGGGGCCGAAGGAGTTCTCGGCGGCTTCGGCGAGAGCGAGGACGAACGGGGAGGCAAGCAGGCTCATTTGGTTTCCTTATGGGATGAGGTGGCTTGGGAGGAGGGGGCCTCGGGAGAGGCGGAAGATTGCGTTCCGGATTCCTGGGTCACGGGATCCAACGTGGGCGCAGGGGCCTGAAGAGCTGTCGGAGGGACGTTCGAAGCGGTCTGCTTCGGGGCGCCGCCGCCGATGACGACGAGGGTTGCTGCGAGGGCGAGGGCAGAACCGGCGCCCAGCCATGCGGATCGGGACATGGTGTCTCGTTCCTACTTGAGTTTGAAGGGCATGGTCAGCTTGAACCGCGCCGTCTGGGCCACGCCATTGAGCATGGCGGGCTCGAACTTCCAGCTCATGGCGTAATCTTCCGCCGTCTTGCGGAGCTGGGCCGGACCTTCCACCGCGTGGGCGGCGACGGGGATGCCGTCAGGTCCCACCGTGATCTCGACGACGACCGTGCCCTGGATGCGGGCGATCTTCGCGAGGGGAGGATAGACCGGCGGAGGGGGCTGGAACTTGATCTTCATCTGGCTGAAGTCGAAGTCCACCACCTTGGTCGTGCTGGCGCCGGCCACGCTCATGCCGGTGGCGGGACCCGAGCTGCCCGTGACACCGCCGCCGGGGACGCTGGAGCTGGAGCTCGCGGCGCTGGCGTAGCGCAGGGTGAGGTCCTCCTTGGGGAGTTCCCGGGGAGCGACTTCAGGCACCTGGTCCTGGTTGGGGTTGATGGGGGGCGGCGGCGGCGCTTCCTTCATCTGCAGCCTGGGCGCGGGCGCGGCGGGAGCCGCGGGGGCCGGCGGAGGCGGCGGAGG
>DBME01000330.1:0-7799 GCA_002298155.1 Holophagaceae bacterium UBA706
GTCGAAGACGATGGTGCGGTGCGGATCCGCCAGGAGGTCGCCGTAGGGCTTGATGCGGTAGGGGACGTCGGCGTAACTGAACACCCGGCGTTCCAGCAGGGACCCCAGGGCGCCGGGGTAGGTGCGCTCGGAGGCCTCCAGGAGCTTGAGGAGGTAGATGATCTGATGGTCGCCCCAGTAGCCGATGAAGGACCAGGGGTCGTGGGGGTCGATGGTCTCCCACTCGAACCCTTCGCGCAGCACGCGGTAGGGGTTGTGGCCGTCGGCGGTGGAGGCGTCGGCGAACTTGAAGATCATGCTCTCGGCGAAGCTCGGATACGAGAAGGCCAGCGCTTCCCAGTTCTGGAAAATGTCCCGCCAGTTGCCCTGGTAGTTGTAGATCTGGGAACCGTCGGCGTGGCGCACCTGGATGGAGAAGATGTTCCAGGGGCGGCTGGGGTCGCCGTGGCGGCGGCTGAAGGTCAGGGGCAGGTACTCCCGGGCCAGGCGCTCCAGGTCGGGGTCGCCCTGGGCCAGGACGGAGGCGAGCCAGGTGCTCCGCTCCAGCGACTCGGGAAGCCCCTGGAGGAAGGCCCGGTGACGCTGGGTCACCTCGCGGTTGGACTTCTCCAGGTAGGACTGGAAGTCATCCCTGGGGATGAGGTAGCCCCTGCCGGGCAGACCGCCCCGCATGATGTTGAAGAGGGTGTTGGAGAAGTGGCGGCAGGCGCTGCGCTCGTCGGCGCTGGCCTGCAGGCCGTCGGCGCTGGCCACCCGGCGGATGAGGTCCCGGGTGCCCCGGGCCACGTCCTCGAGGATCAGGGCGCGCAGGTCGGCGCCGGACTTCAGGAGCCCCTGCAGGGCCACCACGGCCACGGCGTCCAGGGCGACGTCGGCCACCACGAACCAGTCCTGGGACGCGCCGGGCTCCAGGGCCACGGACGTGTTGAGGAGGTAGGCCCCGCGCCGGCCGGGGACGTCGGTCTCGCCGGCCAGGGCCTCGCCGCGGCGGAAGGCGGCGAGCTGGGTGGAGGAGAGGAGGCGCACCGGCTCGGCCAGGCCCGTGGACCAGGCGGTGTTCACC
Source organism: Holophagaceae bacterium UBA706 (assembly GCA_002298155.1). Lineage (GTDB taxonomy): Bacteria > Acidobacteriota > Holophagae > Holophagales > Holophagaceae > Mesoterricola. Next base: position 1,064 of record DBME01000330.1, read on the forward strand.
CGCAGGGCCTCGCTGGGTTCGGGCTTGTCGGCGGGGACGGAGCTCAGGCGGAACAGGGCCAGGCCCGTGTCCTCCAGCAGCTCGGTGCGCTTGTAGCCGTCGCAGAGGGTGCTGAACTCAAGCTGGAAGCGCCAGCCCAGGCCCGCGGGCAGGACGTTCTGGATGCCGTCCAGGAGGCCGGCCTCAACCCGGCCGGGGCCGTCGTTGACCAGCTCGGAGCGGCGCACGAAGCCGAAGCGGTGGCTGTTCATCCAGGAGACCCGGAAGGTCAGGCCCAAATCCTCGTTGCGCTCCTCGAAGACGACCCGGTCGCCGTGGATGCTCTTGAAAAGGTTGCGGGTGATGCGGTAGAGACCCTGGTAGCGCTCGGAGAAGGGCTCCCAGAGGCGCGTGGCGCCGTCACGGGTCACGCGCAGAACGGTCTTGCCGCCGGTGTGCTCCAGGCTGTCGTGGATGCGGTCGTCGGCGTGGTAGGGGAACAGGGCGTGGTCGGGGTCGCGGCGGCCGGCGGTGAGGGCGCCATTGCTGGACACGAAGAGCCAGTGGTCGGAGTCGCTCACCACGCTCATGAAGAAGGGCGGCATGGCGTCCAGGTTGCTGACCCGGAAGAAGCGCTCCCCGTCCAGGTCCACGATGGAACCCTCCACCCCGGGGGCGGAGAAGGTCAGGGGATGATCGGATACGAAGGTGTCGGTCATGGTCACTTTCCGTCCCCCCCGGCGTCGTAGCCCGGGGAGGTGGGCCCGTCGGGGCGGAGGTCCGGGAAGAGCGCGAGGACCGCCGGCTTGGCCTTGCGGCCCACCGAGAACAGACCCCAGTGCCCTTCGGTCCCCGTACCCTTCCAGGGCTCGTCGAAGGCTTCGAAGATGAAGCAGGTCACGCCCTTGGCCTGGGCCCAGGCGTTGACCTCCTCGTAGTAGCGTTTCTGCTTGGCTTCACTGCCGGCGCGGGGGGCGTGCTGCTTGCCCACCGTGTAGGTGGCCCAGCCCACTTCCCCGAAGACGATGGTCTTGCCGGGGTGGGCGCGCTTGACGGCCTCGAACTTGTCCACGGTGGTGCCCATGGCCTCGTCGATGTCCTGGTTGCCCCAGATGGGGTAGCTGTGGAGCGTGATGAAGTCCACCAGGTCCGCCAGGCGGTTGCCGGGCTTGACCCAGTAGAGGAAGTCGTCGGCGACGGTGACGGCGCAGGTCACGCCGGCCTTCACCCGCCGCACGAAGGCGATGACCTCGTCCTCACTGAGCTTGTGGTCCGACCAATCCACGAGCACTTCGTTGCCCACGTTCACGGCCACGACGATGCCGGGGAAGTCCTTGGCCAGCTGGATGCCCTGCTTGACCTGCTTCTCGTTGTCGGCGGCCTTGCCGGGCTTGCCGCTCAGCCACATGCCCAGCATCACCTTGAGGCCGAGCTTGTTGTCGCGGATGACCGTGAGGACGTCCTTGGCGTGCTGGTCGGAGCCGTAGAGGCGGATGAGCTTCCAGTTCCGCTCAAGGATCCTCATGTCCTCCAGCACTTGCGCGCGGGTGGGAAAGATCTCCTTGTCGGGGTCCTGGCCCTGGCGGTAGCCGGAGTAGCAGACGGCGTTGCCCCAGCAGGCCTGACGGGTCAGGTCGGGGGTGGCGCCGGCCCGCAGGAGCGAGCAGAGGGCGAGGCACAGGCAGAGTACGAGACGGGGCATCATGTGGGGACAGGCCTAGGCTTGGGTCTTGCGGTCCTTGAGGTCCTTCTCGATCTGGACCATCATCCGGTCGTCGAGGGGATAGAACTTCATGAGCGCGGCGGCCAGGATCAGCAGGGCCGCAGGGAAGACGCTCATGGAGAGGCGGATGCCCAGCAGGGACCGCGTGGACTGCTCCACGTTGGCCGCGTAGCCGAACAAAGTGAGGATGATGCCCGTGACCCAGGCGCCGGCGGCGAGGCCGATCTTGGTGCCGAAGATGGCGGACGCGAAGACCAGCCCCGTGTTGCGCCGGCCGAAACGCCATTCGGCGTCGTCGGCGGTGTCGGCGAACATCGCCCACAGGAGCGGGGAGTTGAAGCCGATCACGAAGCTGGAGAGGATCTGCAGGCCGAACATGAGGGCGAGGTCGCCCGGTCTTGCGAACCAGAAGCCGGCGATGACGGCCCCGCCGCCGCCGATGGCGGCCATGAACAGGGTCTTCTTGTCGAAACGCTTGGCCACCGGCGGGGCCAGGATCACCGCGGCCAGGAAGGCCAGGGCGTTGCTCACCAGGAAGGGGCCCAGCAGGTCGTTGCGGTGCACGAAGTACTTGAAGTAGTAGGCCGAGACCGAGCCCTTCAGCACGAAGGAGGTGATCATGGTGATGGCCACCACGATCATCACCACGAAGGACCGGCTCCCGAAGAGCGCCTTGAGGTCGCCCTTGAGGTCGGGGCTCTGGTCCGCCGGGGGCACCACGCGCTCCCGGGTGGAGAGGAAGCAGAGGGCGAACAGCACCACGGCGATGAGGCCGTAGAGCCCCATCGTCAGCTGCCAGCCCCGGGCGAGGTTCGAAGGCAGGGCCAGGAAGTCCTTGGAAAGGAACCACCGCACCCATTCCCCGGGATGAGAAAGGAAGGCGTGCTGGGCCCGCAGGGCCGGAGCCATGCCGAACCACTGGGCCAGGCTGGGGGTGCAGTACTGCACCAGCACGGCCACCGAGAAGGCCCCCACGAAGCGGAACGACGCCAGGGAGGTGCGCTCCTTGCTGTTGGAGGTCATGACCCCCATCAGCGCGCTGTAGGGGATGTTCACGGCGGTGTAGAGGAGCATCAGGAGGCAGTACGTCACGTAGGCGTAGATCACCTTCCCGCCGGGGCCGAAGCCGGGCGTCGTGAAGGTCAGCACGCCCGCGGCCGCCAGGGGCAGGCCGAACCAGACCAGGTAGGGGCGGAAGTGCCCCCACCGGGTCGTGGTGCGGTCGGCCAGGGTGCCCATGACCGGATCGGCCACGGCGTCCACCACCCGGGTCACGAGCATCATCGTGCCCACCGCGCCCGCGGAGATCCCGAAGACGTCGGTGTAGAAGAAGATGATGAAGAACTCGAAGGTCTTCCAGTAGAAGTTCGAGCCCGCGTCACCGAGGGCGTAGCCGGCCTTCTCGAGGAAGCCGAGCCGGCCGTTGCCTTCGTTGGATTCGATCGTGGTCACGTGGACTCTCCCTTTTTCAGAACTGGTAGCGCGCGCCGAGCTGGAGCCAGCCCGGGTTGTCGGCGCCGCGGCGGATGAGGACGTCGTTCCGCTGCCGGCCGGCCAACTCCGTGACCTGGAAGAGGGCTTCGAAGGTCATGTGGCGACTGTAGTTGTACTCCATGCCCAGCCGGAGGCCGCCCTTGACGCCCTTGCAGTCGTGGAAGGGGAAGTGGTGTTCCGAGTCGAAGATGGACTGGCTTTCCACGCCGGAGAACTTGGCCGTGTAGGAGTTCAGCGAGAGGCCGAAGATGCCCCTGAACTTCGGGGATCCGGTCTCCAGCAGGATGTCCCCGGCCACCTGCACCAGGGTCAGGTCGGTCTTGAGGCCGTTGTAGGCCTTGCCGGGCATGAAGCCGACGCCCAGGGAGACGCGGGCCGGCACGCCGGACCGCAACAGGGTGGTTTCCCAGGCGCCGTTCACCATGAAGCCGACGTTGTTGTTCACGACCTTCTTGTAGCTGTCCAGCCCGAGGATCACACCGCCCCCCACCGAGAAGGCGGAAGGGTCGGCAGCCAGCGGTAGCACCAGGAGGCCCATCAGGATGCTGCGGAGGTGTTTCATGACAATCTCCTTGTCGTTCGTCGCCTAGAATTTGAGCCCGATGCTGAAGTCGCTGACCCGGCGTCCGCCGTAGCCCTGGTTGTAGTCGCCGTACTTGGCGCCTGCGTCGCCCGGGGTCTGGCCGTAGAAGCGGTTGCCGTTGAACAGCGCCATGGGGCTGCCGGCGGCGACATTGTTGGTCTGGTTCGGGGAGTCCCCGCTGAAGTAGCCGTAGACGTTGGTCACAAGGAAGTGGTTGAACAGGTTGTCCAGGGTCACGTAGCCGATGAGGCGGACCTTGCTGAGGCCCAGGGGGATGTCCCACTGGATCTTGGCGCCCACCTGGTAGTAGTCGACGCCGGTCTTGAAGGCGCCCATGTCCCCGTAGTAGGTGGGGAAGAAGGTCTGCCAGTTGCCGGTGCGCTGGTCCACGTCGATGACGCGCTCGCCGCCGATGGTGCTGGGCAGCTGCAGGGAGGAGAAGCCGGACAGGGTGCGGTAGTCGGTCCAGCCCTGGGCCTGGATGACGCCGCCCAGCCAAGAGTCGGCCTTCAGGGAGAAGGACACGTTGCCGCCGCCCACGGGGTGGGTGTAGGTCAGGAAGAGGTGGCCGATCTGGTTGCGGCTCAGGAGGCCGTGGCCCACCGCCCTATCCTGCTGCTCGGGGGTGAGCAGCTTCTCGCGCAGGGTCTTGTAGTTGTAGTAGTCCAGGTCGTTGGTGCCCGTGGACTGGTCCATGCTCCAGGAGCCCATCATGCTCCAGCGGGGGCTGAGCTGCTTCTGGAAGGTGACCTCGAGGCCGGTGTAGATGCGGGCGAAGTCGGAGTTCTTCCAGACCGTGGCCTGCTTCCACATGCGCAGGCTGTCGGTGGGATCGGGGCTCACCATGTGGACCATGGCGGCCATGCCGTAGTCGTGGATGGGACCGATGATGTTGTCCTTGTACACCCGGCGCACGGCGTTGATCTTGAAGTAGCCGGAGTCGTAGTTGCGCTGGTAGCCCAGGCTGAATTCCAGGGCGTAGGGGGCGCGCAGGCCCTTGGCGAGGTAGGTCTGGCGGGCGTCGAGCATGTCGTAGGCCGGACCGTAGTTCGCGGGGTCGATCAGGGTGTCGTAGTTCACGAACCGCACGCCGTTCATGTCGGCGCCGGTGTAGGTGTAGCCGTTGTACGTGCCCACCGGGGTGTCGCCGTGGGCGCCGGCGGTGTCGAAGCCGGGCTGGGAGACAGCCAGGCCCGCGCCGTTCCAGAGGTGCACCGTGCGCACTTCCCAGGCGTTGCCGCGGAAGTTGTTGGCCACGGCGTCGGAGTAGGCGGAGGCCAGCTTGGCCACGGACACGGAATAGACTTCGCGGTTCTTGCCGTCGGGGTCGAACTTCATGAGGAGGCGGGGCTCGAAGACGGTCATGTCGTCGATGCGGTTGCCGCCCTGGTCCTGCATGGCGAGCTTGTTGTAGCGGGCGCCGAGCATGACGTTGAAGTTCTGGGTGACGGTCCAGTTGTCGTTGACGTAGACCGAGGTGGTGCTGTTCTGCGAGTCGCCCGGGTTGTCGTAGAACTTCTCCATGTGGGCGCTGGGGCCGCGGATGGCCTCCCAGTGGAGGAAGGGGGCCTGGGTGCCCAGGCCGTTGGGCATGCCGTTCCAGGCGGACCACCCATTGGCGACGGGGTTCTCGCCAGGGCCGATCTGGAGGATCTCGCTGGGATCGGTGCCGGGGTCGCCGCGGTGGAAGACGGGGTAGAGGTACTGGCCGGTGGCGGAGTCACGGTACCAGCCGCCCGTGAAGACGCCACGGTTGCCGTACTTGGACCGGCCGAAGTTGTAGAGGGTGCCCACGCGCTCGGCGCCCATGTCGATGTCGTGGGACCCGTGGAATTCCTGCAGAGTCTTGACGTTGATCGAGAAGGTCCGGTTGCCCTTCTTCAGGGGGCTCACGTCGTAGGTGGACATGTTGGTGAGCAGCGGGCCGTAGTCGTAGCTGTCGGGGGAACCCAGCCAGGAGTGGGCGCCGCTCTCGCCGCGCAGCAGCACCGACGGGTCCATGCTGGCGAAGTAGCCGGACACGGAGACGCTGGGGTTGGGGTTCTTCACGTCGTTGAAGGTGTTGGCGGCGTAGGTCGTGCGGGCCTCGATGGTCCAGTTGGGGGCCAGGATGCCGTTCCAGCTCAGGGTGTAGGCCTTGGTCTCCGTGACCATGTCGCCGATGCCCCGCAGGATGTTGCCTTCCCAGGGATCCGTGTTGCGCTGGCCCTGGACGCCGCCCTGGGTGGTCTTCTCCTGCAGCAGGGTCAGGCTGAGGGAGTGGTTGGTGCTGATCATGCCCGTCAGCTTGCCTTCGAACTTCTGGAAGCGGATGGAGGAGCTGAGCTTGGTGCCCGCGTCCTCGGGGTCCGTGGTGTAGTTGCCGCCGGGGCCGTTATAGATCACCTGGTCCACTCTGGAATTGAGGCCGTAGGTCGCCATGGGCCGCAGGTAGGTCTGGACATCGTTCCACGAAAGGTTCGGCTGCCCGGCCTTGATGCCCTGCACGGTATAGCCCAGCAGGCCGGTGGTGGCCTGGCTCGGCGTGAGGCGCACGCCCATGGTGAACCAGAGGCGGTCCTTGACGATGGGCCCGCTGAAGGTGAAGTCGGTGGTGCGGGTCAGGTCCTCGCGCTGTTTATCGGTGTTGTTGTTGGCGTTGGTCAGGGGGTAGTCGGCGGCCATGGAGGCCCGGGACATGTTGGCCCGGATGGTNNGTTGGAGCCGCTCTTGGTGACGATGTTGACCTGGCCGCCGCTCACGAGTCCGTTGCGGGCGTTGAGGGCCGAGGTGACCACCTGGACGTCCTCGATGGAATCCGGCAGGGGCGAATAGAGGGCCGAAGCCTTGCCGGTGTCGTCCTTCACGTTGATGCCGTCGATGCTGTAGAGGATCTGGTTGACGTCGGCGCCACGCACCCGGGCGTCCTGGGCGTAACCCGAGACACCGGCGGTCATGTTGGTGATGGCGTCGAAGCC
>DBME01000330.1:7846-7977 GCA_002298155.1 Holophagaceae bacterium UBA706
AAGGCGCCGGCCACCTGCAGGGGCTTGAGGCTGAAGGACAGGGTCTGGTTGGTGCCCGTGCCGATGCGGACGTTGGTGGCGGTCCGGCCGTAGCGGTTGGGGGCGCTGACCTTGACGGTGTAGTTGCCCAC
>DBME01000049.1 GCA_002298155.1 Holophagaceae bacterium UBA706
CGGGGCTCAGGCCGTGGCGGCCTCCTGAGGCAGCTCCGCTCATGCGTCAGCTGGCCTCAAAGCAGACACGGGCCTCCACAGCCATCAATTGTCGCAACGGGTTCTGAAGCATATCTTGTCGTTCTCGCCAAAATATCCTTCACATCACAGAAACGCCCGGCCAAGGCCGGGCGTCCGTCTGGTGGAGGTGGCGGGAATTGAACCCGCGTCCAAGAAGCGAGATGTGGAGGGTCGTTACAGGCTTGGTCCGAATTGCGTGACCTCTGCGGGGAACCGGACAACCCCGATCGAGGACGTGCTCCCTGATCTCGGCCGCCGTCAGGGAGCGTCGCGGCGGCCTATCCTGTCCCGTCTTCCGGCAGACCGAAGTCACCCGTCGTACGGTTTAACGAGCCCGCTACCAGGAGATCACGGGGACTCGCTCATCCGCCGGTTAGGCGGCGAGGGCCAATTCAGTGTTGTAGTTGGCTTTTTTGTTTTTATCGGCTTGATAAGGGGGCCAACCGATAAACCCCCGCCTGCGCCTCGCACCCCTGCGGCAACCTGTCGAAACCAGTCACCCCCGGTCGTGCTGTCCCCGCCGCCTCGCTCCTCGAAGTCTGGCCGGCCGGGGTTCTGAGTATGGATCCCCCGCCCGGGCTCCACAAGTGGCTAAGATAGACCTTTGGGGAAGCGCATTGATCAGTCATTCCGGTAATGTTTTCGTTCTGTCCGCGCCGTCGGGCACCGGGAAATCCACCCTGGCCAAACGCCTGGTCCAGGAGGTCTCCGATCTTGATTTTTCCATCTCCTTCACCACCCGGGCCCCCCGGGCCGGGGAAGTGGATGGCAAGGACTACTTCTTCGTGGACAACCCCACCTTCGACCGCATGATCGAGACCGGCGGCCTGGTGGAATGGGTCGAGGTCTACGGGCACAAGTATGGCACTGGCAAGGATTGGGTCATGAGTCACCTGGCCACGGGCCGGGACATCCTCCTGGACATCGAGACCCAGGGCGCCAAGAACGTCCATGCCGCCATCCCCGACGCCGTGATGATCTTCCTGATCCCCCCCTCGGCCGAGGAACTGTCCAACCGGCTGCGCAAGCGGGGGCGGGATCCCGAGGCGGAGATCAAGGTCCGCCTGGATTATGCCCGTCATGAGCTGTGCCAGTTCCCGGCGTATGACTATCTTGTAGTGAACGACACCCTGGACCGGGCCTACCGTGACCTGGAATCCATCGTCCTCGCCACCCGCCTCCGGCGGGAGCGGATGGGTCGCCAGGCCGAACAGATACTTCAAGGATTCTGAAGGGACGCGAATATGTCGCGATGGTTCAAGAGCAGCTGGATCTGGATGGTCATCCTGGCCACCACCGCGATCTATGCCCCCCTGGCCGGGAGGGCCGGTGACGAGAAGGCCCGCCAGCGCAGCCTGGACACCCTGACCGAGATCATGGGCCTTGTGCAGAAGCAGTCCGTGGATCCCCCGGCGCCCCGGCAGGAGGCCCACGCGGCCATCTCCGGCATGCTCCACACCCTGGATCCCCATTCCTACTACATGGACGAGTCCGAATACCGGACCATGCGCGAGGACCAGCGCGGGTCCTTCTTCGGCATCGGCTCGGTCATCCAGCAGCAGCCCGATGGCGTGGTGGTGGTCAGCACCGTGCGCGACGGCCCCTCCGAGAAGGTGGGCATCCGCGCCGGCGACTTCATCCGCGAAGTTGACGGGAAGAGCTGCGAAGGCCTCACCAGCAACGCCGTGGTCCAGAAGCTCCGCGGCGAAAAGGGCACCGTGGTGGAAGTGGCGGTGCAGCGGGCCGGGTTCCCCGGGCTCCTGCGCTTCTCCATCACACGCAAGGAGATCCCCTCCAACAGCGTCCAGTACGCCTTCATGCTCACCCCCACCACTGGGTTCATCGCCATCAAGGACTTCGGCGAGACCACCTCGGAGGAGTTCGAGAAGGCCGTGCGCACCCTCAAGGGCGAGGGCATGACCGAGCTGATCGTGGACCTGCGCTACAACGGCGGCGGCATGCTCGACGCGGCCACCGGCATCTGCCGGCAGCTCCTGGGACCCAACGAGCTCATCGTCAGCCAGCGCGGCCGCGACGGCCGGGACATGGTCGAGACCCGCACCCCCAAGGGCGCCACCCTCGACACCTTCCCCATGGTCATCCTCATCAACCGGGGCACCGCCTCGGCCTCCGAGATCGTCACCGGCGCGGTCCAGGACCACGACCGCGGCCTGGTGGTGGGCGTCACCAGCTGGGGCAAGGGCCTGGTCCAACAGGTGATGCCCATCAGCCGCACCCGGGGCCTCGCCCTGACCACCGCCCGGTACTACACGCCCAGCGGCCGGTGCATCCAGCGCGACTACATGCACGGCATCGACGACTACCTGCTCCCCGAGGACACCAAGGCCCCCCTGGGCGAGAAGGGCCCCGCCTACAAGACCGACCTGGGCCGCACCGTCTACGGCGGCGGCGGCATCACCCCCGACTACGACATCGACCAGGGCAAGCTCACCACCTTCGTCGGCAACCTGCGGTTCCGCAGCAGCGCCTTCTTCAAGTTCGCGGTGCTGGAGAAGGAGCGGCTCGAGAAGGAGAAGCGCGCCATCAAGCCCCAGCAGGTGCCCGACGACGAGCTCATGGCCCGTTTCCACGTGTGGCTGAAGGAGCAGAAGATCGACTGCACCGACGCCGAGTGGAATGACGCCCAGAACCAGGCCGACATGCGCGACCAGCTGGCCATGGAAATGCAGAACATCGCCTTCGGCATGGAAGCCGGATTCAAGTACATCTCCGCCCGGGATCCCCAGGTGAAGAAGGCCCTCGAGGTCATGCCCGAGGCCGCCTCCATGCTCAAGAAGAAGATCCTGTCCCTTCAGGCCCCCACCAAAGGCAGCGCCCTGGTCGCCACCCGCTGATGGCGACCCAGCGCCCCTATTCCCCCCTCCTGGACTCCTTGACCCGGAGCCTGAGGTTCTTCTACCTGCTGTGGGGCGGCATGCTGCTGGGCACCCTGGCCGCGTACAACCGCGTCCGGCTCCCGGCCTTCGTATGGACCTGGCCGCGGTTCGCCAAGTTCTTCTTCACGCCCCTGGGGCGCGGGGTGATGCTCGGAATCGGCCTGGCCATGTCCATCGCCGCCCTCATCGAGGTCTGGGAACTGGTGGACCACATCCTGGTGCGCTTCCTCCACGACCATGAGAGGGAAAGGTAGTGGCCTCCTTCGAAGCCTTCGTCGCCAACAGGTACCTGCACACGCGCCGCAAAGGCGCCTTCGTGAGGGTGATGGTCCGGTTCGCGCGCTGGGGCATCGCCCTGGGCGTCTTCAGCATGGTCGTGGCCCTGGCCATCGCCAACGGGCTGATGGAGGAGATCCAGGCCAACCTGTTCTCCGCCACCGGGCATTTCACCGTGGCCCACCTGGAGGGGGAGATCCCCGACACCCAGGCCGCCCTGGCGAAGATCCGGGCCACCCGTGGGGTGGTGGCCGCGAGCCCCATGCGCATGGACCACGGCCTCATCCGCCCCGCCAATTCCGAAGCGCCCCCCTCCCCGCTCCTCCTCAAGGGCGTGGATCCCGCCTCCGCCCACGGCACCTCCCGCATCTTCGACAGCCTCCGCCCCCTGCGCGTGGAGGACCTGAAGGAGGGCCAGATCCTCATCGGCCAGACGTTGGCCCGTGACCTGGGCATGCGCGTGGGGGATCCGGTGGCGGTGGTGTTCCTCCGCCTCGACCTGGGCCTCTCGGGGCTGCAGCCCAAGATGGCCGCCTACACCGTGGCCGGCATCTTCGAGAGCCACATCGGCGAGTACGACAAGAGCTGGGCCTTCGTGCACATCAACGACGCCATGCGCCTGGCCGGCACCGACCAGGCCGAGATGATCGAGGTGCGCGCCACCAGCGTCGACGCCATCGAGACCGCCAAGCCCGCCGTGCTCCAGGAGCTGAACCAGGGCCGCCGCGGCCCCTTCTTCGCCCAGGACCTGCGGGACACGAACCGGGCGCTCTTCGCGGCGCTGAAGGTGGAGAAGTGGATGAGCGGCGCCATCTTCTCCCTGATCGTGCTCATCGCCGTCTTCAACATCGTGGCCAGCCTCGTGCTCCTCATCACCGAGAAGCGCCGCGACCTGGGCGTCCTGCTGGCCCTGGGGGCGACCCCCCGGCAGGTCCAGCGGCTCTTCGAGCTGCACGGACTGCGCATCAGCATCGTCGGCACCCTCTGGGGCCTGGGCGTCTCGGTTCCTCTGTGCCTGGTGGCCGACCACTTCAAGCTCATCAAGCTGCCCTCGGCGGTGTACGACTTCATCACCTATGTGCCCCTTCGCCTGAGCCTCACGGACATCGCCCTGGTGGCGGTCTTCCCGCTCCTGGTGGCCTGGGCCGCCTCCCGGTTCCCCGCGCGGCGGGCCTCGAGCGTGGATCCCGTGGACGCGCTGCGCGCCGATTGACCTGGAACCTGCCATGAGCCAATCCCTCCTCTTCATCGACACGGAAACCGGCGGCCTGGATCCCCGGACCCACAGCCTGCTCACGGTGGGCCTGGTGGTGGGCGACGGCCCCAAGGTGGCCAACAGCCTCGAGATCGCCATCCGCCACGAGCCCTTCGTGGTGTCGTCGGGCGGCATGAAGGTCAACCGCATCGACCTGGTGGAGCACGCGGCCACCGCCCTGGAGCCCGACATGGCCCTGGGCGTCATGAACGTCTTCCTGGAGCAGCACTTCCCGCACCTGTGCAAGCCCATCACCCTGGCCGGCCACAACGTGAGCTTCGACCAGGCCTTCCTGGGCGCCTTCCTGGAGAAGCTCGGGCACCATCTGGAGCCGCGGTTCTCCCACCGCACCGTGGACACCCACAGCATGGCCGTGGCCCTGCGGGACGCCGGCAAGCTGCCCCTGGAGAACCTGGGCTCCTCGGCCCTTTTCGCGCACTTCGGGATCATCGTGCCCGAGGAGAAGCGCCACACCGCCCTGGGTGACGCCCTGGCCACCTTCGAACTCTACTGGAAGCTGGTGGAGCTGATGAAATGACGGGAATGGCCCTGGCCGTCCGGAACCTGCACAAGACCTACCCCGGCGCCGAACACCCGGTCTTCGACGGCTTCGACCTGGAGGTGGAGCCCGGCACCCTGTGCGCCATCGTGGGCGTCTCCGGCGTGGGCAAGACCACCCTCCTGAACTGCGTGGCGGGCCTGGACCACTGGGAATCGGGCTCCATCTCCGCCGGCGGCCACGAGGTGCCCATGGGGAGGCCCGAGGCCTCCGCCTTGTTCCGGCGGGCCCACGTGGGCCTGGCCTTCCAGCAGCCCCACCTCCTGCCGGAATTCACGGTGGAGGAGAACCTCCTCATGCCCATCCGCATCGGCGGCGACCTGCAGCCCGCGCACCAAGCCTGGGTGCGGGAGCTCCTGGACACCGTGGGTCTGTCGGGCCTGGGCGGGCGCATGCCCAACACCCTCTCCGGAGGCCAGGCGGCGCGCGTGGGCCTGGCCCGGGCCCTGGTGCGCAGGCCGGGGCTCTGGCTCCTGGACGAACCCACCGGCAACCTGGATCCCGCCACCGCCCTGGAGGTCTTCGACTTCCTCCTGCGGCTCCACGCCGAACTGCGGCCCACCACCCTCCTGGTCACCCACAACATGGCCCTGGCCGAACGGTGCGAGCGCATCGTGCGGCTGGGTCCGCCCGTGTCGGTCGAAACGCGCTAGTCTTGATCGATCCGTCCAGCGGACGGCCTTTTCAAGGAGAACATCATGAAGCTCGCCATCGCATTCCTTTCCGCCTCCATCGCCCTTTGCGCCCAGTCCCCCCTCGATTCGGTGAAGGAAGCCGCCAAGGCCCAGGCCGGTCAAAAGATCGAGGAGGGCAAGGCCAAGGCCGAGAAGAAGGCCGATGAAGGCAAGGCCAAGGCCGACGCCAAGGTCGACAAGGCCAAGGCCAAGGCGGATGCCAAGGCCGGCGCCCTGCCGGTGGGCGGCGATGCCGCCAAGTCCGCCACGGAGGCCGGGGCCGCCAAGGCCAAGGCCGGCACCACCAAGGGCCATGCCAAGACCAAGAAGGGCACCACCAAGGGCGCAGAAAAGGCCAAGGAAGCCGCGGACAAGGTCACCAAGTAACGAGGGCGTCCGGCAGGACCTCCTGGAAGCCTAGGTCCGTTGCGAAGTTCTTGCGGCGGTCTTCCGGGTTTCCAGGAGGTCCTCCAGCATCACGGCCGCGGCGGCGGCGTCCAGGCGCGCCTTGCGGTCCTTGGGCTTCACGCCCCGCGCGGCCAGGAGCCGCTCCGCCTCGACGCTGGTGAGGCGCTCGTCCCAGAAGGTCAGGGGCAGGCCGGTGAGGTCCCGCAGGGCCTCGCCGAAGGCCCGGGCCAGGGGGGCCGTGGCGCTTTCGGCGCCGTCCTTGTGGCGGGGCAGGCCCACCAGCAAAGCCTGGGCGCCCTCCTCCCGGGCCAGGCGGGCCAGGCGCGCCAGGGTGGGTTCGCCCTGGTTGGGCCACACCTCGAAGGGCGAAGCCAGGATCTCCAGCTCGTCCGAGAAGGCGATCCCGATGTTTTTGGTGCCGTGGTCGAGGGACATCCAGCGCATGCATGCCATCCTACATCCATGGAAAGGTTCCTGTGCTTCCAGACCGCCCTGGGGCCCTGCCGCCTGGGCTGGACGACCCGGGGGGTCCGCTCCCTGACCTTCGGACGCGAGCCGGAACCCTCCGACCCGGCGCCGCCCTGGGTCACCGCCGCCGCCGAGGCGCTGCGGGACCACCTGGCCGGGGCGGGGGCCTCCCTGGACGGCATCCCCCTGGACCTGGAGGGGCATCCCCCCTTCAACCGGCGCGTGGCGGAGGTGCTCCTGGCCACCCGGCCC
>DBME01000213.1 GCA_002298155.1 Holophagaceae bacterium UBA706
CGTCGCCGACCTGAAGGGCAAGACCATCGGCACCGGGCGCGGCTCCATCGGCCATTACCTCGTGCTGGCGGCGCTGAAGGCCAACGGCCTGAAGCCGGACGACGTGAAGATCGCCTTCCTGCTGCCGTCGGACGCCAAATCGGCGCTGGCCGCCGGCTCCATCGACGCCTGGTCGAGCTGGGGCATCTATGNNGAGCGGCCTGTCCTACCAGTCCGCCACGCTCGACGCCATCGCCACCAAGCGCGAGGCGTTGACCGACCTGCTCCGCCGCTTCGCCGCCGCCCGGCTGTGGGCGCTGGAGAACAGCGACGCCTATGCCGGCATCTGGGCCCGGACGGTCGGCATCGATCCCGCTATCGCCCGTCACACCTTCGGCGTCGAACGGGCGCGTCCGGTCCCCCTCGACGCCGCGGTCATCGCCGACCAGCAGGCGACCTCCGACGCCTGGCGGGAGTTCGGCATCATCCCGAAACGGCTGGACGCGGCGGCGATCTTCGACCCCGGCTTCAACAGCGCGCTGCCGGCCTGACGGCGGCGAACCGCAGGAAGGCGATGGTGTCGTACAGGCCGTGGCAGAGGACCACCGGCCAGAGGTTGTTGCCGCTCAGCAGGAAGAGCACTCCGAAGAGCACCGAGAGCTGGGTGACGATGACCATGGCCCGGCGCCCCTGGTAGGCATGGCACAGGCCCGCGCCCGCCGCGGCGAGGCAGACCGCCAGCGCCTTGGCCACGGGCCAGGGCACCCTCCCGGCCAGGGCGGACTCCGTCCAGCCCAGCACGATGCCGCGGAACAGCAGTTCCTCCAGGAAGCCCCCCAGGACCCACCCCACGACGATCCCCAGCACGAGCTTGGCCCGGGATTCCTGGAGGCCCCGGAAGGCGCCCAGGGTGGGGGGCTTGGGGAACCACCGCGTCGCGAGGCGGTCGGCGAGGGGCGAATAGGCGTACATGAAGCCCAGCCAGGCCACGGCGAGGCCCAGGGCCAGGGGCAGGGAGGGGGGCGGACCCAGGCCCAGACCCGCGGCGCTCCATTGGAAGGGGACCAGCGCTGCCACCCCGAACGAACCCATTCCGGACCTTCCTTTCACCTTTGGATCGGAAACAGGATACCCAAGGCCTTCCTTCCGGGAACATTTCCCGGCCGCCCCCTGTCCAATCGTGGGAACCCCAACCAAGGAGGCTTCCATGAAACGGTTCGCACTGAGCCTGGCCGCACTGATGCTCATCCACGGAACGGGCCCGGCCGCGCCCGTCCACGGGACGGGGCCCCGCATCGAGGTGCTCTTCGTCCTGGACACCACCGGCTCCATGGGAGGCCTCATCGACGGGGCCAAGCAGAAGATCTGGTCCATCGCCAACCAGATGCTCCAGGCCAATCCCACGCCCAGCCTCCGGGTGGGCCTGATCGGCTACCGGGACCGGGGCGACGAGTACATCACGCGGTTCACGGACCTCACCGAAGACCTGGACAGCGTCTCCGCCCAGCTCCGGCAGTTCCAGGCCAATGGGGGCAACGATACGCCGGAGTCCGTGAACCAGGCCCTGCGGGAGGCGGTGGACCGCCCCACCTGGAGCTCCGATCCCAAGGTCCTGAAGCTCATCTTCCTGGTGGGCGACGCGCCTCCCCACATGGACTACCCCAACGACATCCCCTACCAGGTCTCCCTGCGCAAGGCCGTGGCCCGCGACCTCATCGTCAACACCGTCCAGTGCGGGCAGGCCCAGGACACCACCACCTACTGGAAGGACATCGCCACCCTGGGGCGGGGGGCCTACATGCCCACCGGCCAGACCGGGCACATGCACGTCATCTCCACGCCCATGGACGCCGAACTGGCGCGGCTGAACACCGAGGTGGGCACGACCATCGTCCCCTACGGCGAGGAGCGCCAGCGCGAGATGGTGGCCCAGAAGCAGAAGGCGTCCGAGGCCGTGGCGGCCTGCGCCCCCTCCGTCGCCGCCGATCGCCTCGAGTACAACCGCAAGAGCAACAAGGTGGTCCAGGGAGGCGGGGATCTCCTGGACGCCGTCGCCTCCGGGTCCGTCTCCGTGGAGAAGCTGGACACGGCCCAGCTGCCTCCCCCGATGAAGGGGCTCTCCCCCGCCGCCCGTAAGGCGTTCATCGCCGGAAAGCAGGAGCAGCGCCGGAAGATCCAGGCCCGCATCGATGACCTGACCCGCCAGCGCCAGGCCTACCTGGCCAAGGCGGCCGCCAAGGAGGGCAAGGGCGACGCCTTCGACGTGCAGGTGGCGCAGGTGGTCAAGGCCCAGGCCAAGCCCAAGGGAATCCTTTTCTAGAGCGCCAAAGCCACGGCTCCGGCGACGACCAGGCACGCCCCGGCCCAATGCCGGGGCGGCGGCCGTTCTCCCAGCATCCAGGAGAAGCCCACCGCGAAGACCACCGACGTGTTCCGCAGGGTGGCGATGACGCCCGCCCCCGCCATGCTCAGGGCCTGGAGATACAGAAGGAAGCTGCCGGTGCACAGGATCCCCGCCACCAGCACGAGGCCCCACTGCGGCGTCAGGAGGCTGCGCACGGTGAAGCCCTTGCGCAGGCTCCGCACCAGCCCCTGGATGGGCAGGCTCACCGCCATGGACACCGCGAAGAGCGGGATGGGCTGGGCGCCCCGGGCCAGGCTGAACTTGTAGCAGAGGGTGAATCCGGCGATGGCCGCGCCCACCACCGCGGCCCACCCCAGTCTGCCGCGGTCGGTGCGGGCCTTGCCCGGGGCAAGCCCCATGAGGGCCAGGCCGGCGCAGACCACCAGGACGGCCAGCCCCTGGTGCGGGCGGATGGGCTCGCCCAGCAGCAGCAGGGACAGGGGCCAGATCAGGACGATGGAGCCCCCGCGCATCCAGGTATAGCTCCACCCCAGGGGCGCCCGCTCCAGGGCCCGCACGAGGGTCAGGAAGTACAGCCCCTCGAAGCACCCGGCCCCCAGCCCCCAGGCCAGGGCACGGGGGTCCGGGAAGGCGCGCCCCGGCAGGAAGGGAGCCACGCAGGCCGTGGTGATGAAGGCCACGGCCAGGATGCCCATGGACACCGCCTCCATGTTGGCGGCGCGCTTGAGGAGGGCGTTCCAGAGCGCGTGGAGGCAGGCCGATGCGAGGACGAGGAGGAGCGTGGCGAGGAGCATGGGGGTGCCGGCGTCAGGGGCGGAGGATCACCGTGAACGTGGCCACGGTGCGGCGCTTCATGACGCCGTCCAGGGGACGGTGGACGCCGGCTTCGATGCGCATGCGCTTGAGGACGTCCTCGCTGGCGATGCCCAGGGGGTTGTCCATGGCGAATTCCACGCCCGCCACCCGTTGGTAGGGACCCCGGGCCAGGCCCGCCGACCACACGGACGTACCTTCCAGGTAGGCCCGCAGGATGCCTCCCGCTTCGCCACGCCAGCGGAAGAACCGGTCGCCCGCCGCCAGTCCCGAGGGAAGGGCGACCTGCTCGATGCGGCCGCAGTCCAGGCTCTCGGGCACGAGGGACGTGGTGACGCCGCCCAGGCGGAAAGCCTCGGGGGCCGTGGAGCCGGCGCCGTTGGCGATGCGCCCGCCGGAGGCGCGCAGCTTCAAGGGCACGGCGGGGTTCTCCAGGAGGACGGCCAGATCGGACCGCAGCAGGTTCCAGGTGCCCGACCCGTCGCCGGTGGTGCGGCCCGGGAACCACTGGACGGCGGGGGACACGGATACACCCCAGCCACCCCGGGCCCAGAGCACCTTGGCGCCGGCGCGCAGGCCGGCGAGGCTGCGGGTGCGGGTGCCGCCCGCGCCATCCAGGGCCTCCACCCGTTCCGCGGCCACCACCGGGCTGAACCAGAAGGGCGTCTCGCCCAGGTTGTCCCAGGTGAAGGCCAACTCGCCGCCCCTGCGTTCCCGGTCGCCGGGCCTGGGTTCGAAGCGCTGGCGGCTGGGACGTTCCAGGACCGAGAACAGGCTCAGGGATGGCTTCCAGGCCCAGGCGGAGGAGGAGAACCCGGCCACGGCGCCCCGGGGGCCGGCGGCGTCGCCGAAGCCCCCCAGCACGTGCCAGGAGAACCGGCCCAGCAGATCCGAGCCGGAGACGCCCATCTGGTAGCTGGTGCCCGAAGGCGTGAGGGTGGCGCCCGAGCCCATCTGCACCCACTGGTTGTCCAGGGCCCGGTAGGGAACCGAGGGCAGGGGCCCGGTCTGCCGCGGCATCGTGACGGTCTCCAGGGGCGGCGCCATGACGGTGCGGGGGTTGATGATCCGGACCTCGGGCGCGGGGCCCGCCTGCAGCGGGGGCAGGCCCAGGTCCAGCTTGCGGAGCTCCATGCCCCTCGCATCCGGGGTGGTGAAGTAGAGGGTCCTGCCATCGGGGCTCGGGGCGGGGTTCCAGGCGCCGGCGACGGTGCGGGTCATGACCTGCGCTTCCTGGAAGCGGGGCTGGCCCCCTTCCCGGGTGAAGGGCACCTTGACGATGTTGAAGATCCCTTCCACCTCACAGGCGGCCCACAGGATGCCGCGGCCCTCGTCCAGGAACGCCCGGCCAATGGGATGACCCGGAAGGGGCACCGGCTTCCCGTCCAGTTCCAGCACCCAGAGTCCGGCGCGGTGCACGGGCTCCAGGCCCTTCCAGCGTGCCGGGGGCAGCGTGCCGGGCCCGGTTTCGACGCCGCCCGGAAGGCGCCAGAGGGCGGGCTGCAGGTGCTGCACCCCTTCACTGTCCGCGCGCCGGATGCGGAACCGGATGGTGTGGTCGTCCACCCAGGCGGCCTCCTGGGGAAGGCGGTGGTCCAGAAGGGGCAGCTCCGCCGCGGGGCGGCGCGATGGGACGTCGGGGGCCACGTCCGCCACGCCGTTGAGGGGGTCGGGGCGCGGGGCCTTGCCTGGCTTCTTCTTCTCCTGCCCGAGGTTCCACACCCGCAGGCCCAGGGCGCCGCGGCCCTCCATGGAGGCCAGGATGCGGGTGCCGTCGGGGCTCACTTCCAGGTTGCGCAGGGCGCCGCCGGCGCGCAGGAGGATCTCGCCCTCCCGCAGGCCCTGGGCCTTGAGGCGCGTCTCCCATTCCAGGGCGTCGTGGGCGGTTTCGGCCGTGAAGCGCCGGTACCCGTCCTGGGGGGAGAACCCGAAGGTGGCCAGGAAGGCCGCATCGAAGCTCCTGCCCTTGCGGGAGGCGAGCTGCTTCCAGAAGTTCCGCAGCAGGTCGGGCTGGCCGGGGCGCTGGCGCTCCAGCCACTCCAGGTAGGCGCTGCCCACGAGGTAGGCCAGGTTTCCGCCGTAGAGGCCGCCGGCGTTGTCCAGCCCCTCGTAGGCCGGCAGCATGCCGTCCCGGGCCCACTGGCGCAGCAGGGCCGCGCGCAGGGCGCTGTGGGGGCGTCCCGAGCCGGTGAGGCGGCCTTCGGCGAGGGTGGCGTAGCCTTCCGTGACCCACCGGGGGCACTTGAGCACCAGGGGGCCGATGGGCAGCTCGAAGAGGCTGGAAAGGACCGTGGCGGGCCGGGTGGGGCGGGTCAGGTGATGGATGTGGGTCATCTCGTGGCT
>DBME01000059.1 GCA_002298155.1 Holophagaceae bacterium UBA706
CCACGGCATCGAGATGCCCGAGGTGCGCCTGGGTTCCGGCAAGGCCGAATCGGGCACCGTGGTGCTCCGCGCCCGCCACGAGGGCGACTCCGTGCTGGTGGAGATCGAGGACGACGGCAAGGGCATCGACCCCACCGTCATCCGCACCAAGGCCGTGGAGAAGGGCATCCTCTCCGCGGACCGGGCCGAATCCATCACGGACGACGAAGCCATCAACCTGATCTTCCTGCCCGGCTTCTCCACCGCCAAGACCGTCACGGACATCAGCGGCCGCGGCGTGGGCATGGACGTGGTGAAGTCCAACGTCCGCAAGCTCAACGGCAGCGTCTCGGTGACCAGCTCCGTGGGCCGCGGCTCCATCTTCACCATCAAGCTGCCCCTGACCCTGGCCATCATCGACGCCCTGCTCATGCGCGCGGGGGGCCAGGTCTTCGCCCTGCCCGGCACCGCGGTGGAAGAGACCCTGCTCGTGCCCCGCGAGACCCTCTCGCACCTTACCCGGCGCAAGGCCATCAACCTGCGCGGCGAGGTCCTGGGCGTCACGCGCCTGCGCGACCTGCTGCACTTCAACGAATCCACCACCGAGCTCCTGGAGGACGAGGAGCTGCCCGTGGTCGTGGTCTCCACCGGCGGCCGCCGCATGGGCATCATCGTCGACGCCTTCCTGCGGCGCCAGGAGATGGTGATCAAGCCCCTGGCCCCCTACCTGGCCAGCCTCCCCGGCATCTCCGGCGCCAGCATCATGGGCGACGGCGGCGTGGTCCTCATCCTCGATCCCGCGGAACTGCTCCAGCTCGCCGTCCAGGAGGCCCTGTGAGTCTTGCGTTGGCCGCAGGAGTCCACGTCGACTCCGCCAAGGAGGCAGGTGCCGCCGAACGGCAGTACCTGAGCTTCCGCCTGGCCAACCATACCTACGCGGTGCCCCTGGCCCAGGTTGCCGAGATCACCCCGCACCTGAACCTGAACCAGATCCCCCACATGCCCGCGAGCGTCGAGGGGCTGCTGGACCTGCGGGGCAAGGTCGTCCCCGTCATCAACCTCCGGGTGCGCATGGGGTTGGAGCGCCAGGACGCGGCCCAGGCCCTGAACATCGTCGTCCTGGACATGGGCAGCTCCTCCGGCGTCGGCCTCCTGGTGGACCAGGTGGAATCGGTCATCAACGCCACCCAGGACCAGATGGTCCCCGCCAGCCCCCTGCTGGCCGGCCCCGACGGGGCCTGGGTCGTGGGGTTCATCATCCAGGAGAAGGGCATCACCGCCCTCCTGGACATCAAGCTCATCACCACCTACACCGGCTCCAAGGGCCACCAGCTGCACCTCCACGCGGACCACGACGTGGAGAAGGCCCTGGACGAGACCCTCAAGGAGCTCATCGCCGCCGCTCCCTTCCGCACGGAATCGGACGCATCGCGGATCATCCCCCAGATGGAGGAGGCCATCTCCCACACCGAGCGGGAGATGGAGAAGGTCCTGGACCGGGTGGAGACCATGCTCGCCGACACGGACAAGGCCTTCCAGGGCGTCGTGCGGCTCAAGCAGGAGGCCGGCCTGGGCCACATGAAGGGCCTCGAGGGCGACCTGGCCGAGATCGAAGCGCTGGGCACCCAGCTGCAGAACGAGATCTTCGACCTGATCCAGAAGCTGCAGTACCAGGACATCGCGCGCCAGAAGCTCGAGCGGGTCCTCAACCACATCCGGGGCCTCCAGATGGTCGTGGGTTCGAAGTTCCGGGATCTTGGAAAGTCCTTCTAGGGTCGAGCACTTGGGTCTTGGGCCGATCCTTGCCATGATGGAAGGGAATCGCCGGAGCCTGCCGTGGAAATGCCCATCACCGAAATCCGCCACCTGAAGCAGCATGTCGGGGAGACCGTCTCCCTCCGCGGATGGGTCCGCAACGCCAGGACCAGCAAGACCCGCTTCATCGACCTCCGGGACGGCTCGGGCTTCGTGCAGTGCGTCGTGGGCGCGGCCGAGGCCGATCCCGCCAGCTACGAGCTGGCCGGGAAGCTCACCCAGGAATCCGCCGTGGTCATCACCGGCAAGGTGCAGCAGCACCCCAAGACCGGCGAGCCCGAGATCCTGGCCACGGGCCTCACCCTCGTGGGCGACAGCGTCGACTACCCCATCACCCCCAAGGAGCACGGCACCGCCTTCCTGATGGAGAACCGCCACCTCTGGCTGCGCAGCAAGCGCCAGTGGGCCATCATCCGGGTGCGCCACACCATCGCCAAGGCCATCCGCGACTTCTTCGACGGCGACGGCTTCACCCTCCTGGACGCCCCCATCCTCACCCCCAGCGCCTGCGAAGGGACCTCGAGCCTCTTCGGGACGCAGTATTTCGACGAGGGCATGGCCTACCTGAGCCAGTCCGGCCAGCTCTACCAGGAGCCCGGCCTGGCCGCCTTCGGCAAGACCTACTGCTTCGGCCCCACCTTCAGAGCCGAGAAGAGCAAGACCCGCCGGCACCTCACCGAGTTCTGGATGGTCGAGCCCGAGATGGCCTTCGCCCACCTGGACGACGTGATGATACTTGGCGAGCGCCTGATCAAGTTCATCATCCAGCGTGTGCTGGAAGGCCGCCGCGAGGAGCTGGCCATCCTGGAGCGCGACCTGGCGCCCCTGGAGAAGGCCCTGGAGGTCACCTTCGACCGCATGACCTACACCGAGGCCGTGGACCGGCTCAAGGAGCTGGGCAGCGACATCGTCTGGGGCGAGGACTTCGGAAACGACGACGAGACGATCCTCATGAACGCCACGGACCGCCCCCTGTGGGTGCACCGCTTCCCCAAGGCCTTCAAGGCCTTCTACATGGAACCGGATCCCCAGGACGCCAAGCTGGCCCTGGGCGCGGACCTGCTGGCCCCCGAAGGCTACGGCGAGGTCATCGGCGGCGGCGAGCGCGCCTCCAGCCTCCAGTACCTCCTTGACCAGATCGCCCACGAGGGGCTGGACCGGGCGGATTACGAGTGGTACCTGGACGTGCGCAAGTACGGCAGCGTCCCCCACGCGGGCTTCGGCCTGGGCCTGGAACGGGCCGTGGCCTGGATCTGCAAGCTGCCCCACGTGCGTGAGACGGCGCCTTATCCCCGCATGATGGGCACCATCCGTCCCTAGTGGGGCTTGTCCAGGGCGGTCCGGTGGCTTGTAGAAACTGATCAAGCACAGAGTTGCGCCGAGGCACAGAGGACACAGGAAAGCAATCAGGGGGTGGGCCTCCACACCACCAGGGGGCTCGAGCGCCGACCCACCCCGCCCAGGCCCTGCTCGCTGCACTCGCCGAAGCTCTGCGAGCTTCGCGTCCA
>DBME01000011.1 GCA_002298155.1 Holophagaceae bacterium UBA706
CCCTGGTGGCCCGCCTCAACCAGCAGATGAAGACGCTCAACCGGGCCCTCCAGTCCGGCACGGGCAATCCCCTGGAGGCCATCCGCAAGATGGAGGCCCTCCTGGAGAGCACCCTGCCCGAGTCCACCCGGCAACGGGCGGAACCCCTGCTCCTGGTCCAGCACGTCATCGCCAGCCTGCGCATCATCCTGTTCCGCCCCCTGGACCGCGGCGTCCACTGGCCGGCCGTGGAGCACATCCGGGGCAGCCTCCAGTGGCTCTGGAACCACCTGGGCTGGTCCCTGCCCCGGGTGGAGGACCGCCTCCTGGAACGCAACCTCCCCGGGGACGTGCGGTCCCTCCTCAAGCAGCTGCGGGAGAGCCATCCCCCCTCCTTCCGCATCGTGGCCCGGGCCCTGGTGAGCCACCTGGCCCTCCTCAGCCTGGTGGAGGGCATGGAGCCGGCGGTGAACGCCTCCATTCCCCAGCGCTATGCCGCCGTGCCGCACTTCTACGTCATCGAATCGGAGCTGGGGCGCCTGGCGGAACGGGTCTTCCACCCCCGGGCCGCGGAAAGCCTGCCCAAGGGCAGCGAGGAGTCCCTCCTCCTGGGGGCCTTCCTCCGGCAAGCCGTGCTGAGCCTCCTCCAGGACCAGGCCACCATCCGAGGCCTCCTCCTCCAGACCCTCACCAACGACGACGTGGACCAGCTGGCCACCACCNNGACAACCTCAAGGCCCTGCTCCTCTCCCACCAGCGCCAGCTCATGGGCGACCTGGTGGGGCTGTTCAGCCCGGAGCTCCGCCAGAAGCTGTTCCCGGACTCCCCCTCCCTCACGGAGGAGGGCGACCGGCTGCGGCAGCGGCTGCACCGGCTCTGGCAGTACATGGATCCCGCCCTGGGGCAGATCCGGCTCCACCTGGAGCTCCGGAACTGGCCCCGCCTGGCCCTGGCCCTCTCCCAGGCCCAGGGGCAGGTGGTCAACTTCCGCCGCAGCCCGGAATTCCTCCTCATCCGCAGCGCGGACCGCCAGGAATTCGAACGCCTGACCCAGCAGTTCACGCGGATCCTGGAGGATCCCGCGGAGATCGAGTCCTCCCTGGAGGAAGGCTCCGAAACCGTGGGGGAGATCCTGCGGTTCCTGGACCAGTTCCTGCTCCGCATCAATGCCCGGGTCCCCCTCATCCGCCTGGACCTCAACACGGCCCGGGAGGCCCTGCGCATGGGCCAGGCCCTGCGGGACAGCCGGGGGGACTCCCCCGACCGCACGCGCCTCACCCACAAGCTCATCCAGACCACCAAGCCCCTGGGGGTCCGGGACCCCCAGGCCCTCAACCTCCTCAAGCGCTGGGTAAGGGCCGAACGCAGCGGCCGCGACGTGAAGACCCAGCTGGATTCCCTCCTCTCCCACCTCGAGCATCTCTCCTCCCGCCTCGACGCGGCCCTGAGCTGAAATGACCGTTTGCCTCATCCAGATCCACGAAGCGGCAGGGGCCTCCGCCCTCAGGGAGGCCCTGGCCTCCTGGGGCCACCCCGTCATCGGGGAATCCGGGGACGGCACCCTGGTCATCATCGCGGACCGGCCCGACCCCCAATGGATCCCCCCCTACGGGGCCGAGATCCTGTGGTGGGTGAAGGATGGCACCCCCGAGGAGGCCAGCCTCGTCCTGAGCGAACGCTCGGGCTGGGTGGTGCGCCAGGACCGGCCCATGGTGGAGGTGTGGGAGGCCCTTGAGCGCATCCGCAACCGCGACCTGGGTTCCGACGGCTGGCTCCGGCAGATGATCCATCTGGCCACCCTGGACGAGCTCCTGCGGCCCATCCTCGCCCGGGCCATCGCCCTGTCCGGCGCCCGGGGCGGGGCCGTGTGGATCCGCCAGGACGACAGTTTCTTCCAGCGCTGCGGCGACGGCTTTCCCGAGGCCCCCTGCGGCCTGCCCGAGGCCGACGCCCTGGTGGAGGCCGGGGACGCCTGGTACCTCTGCCCCGCCGAGAAGCTCGGCCTGCTGCGCCTGGTGGAGGCCAAGGCCTCCCGCGACCCCTTCCAAGGCTGGATGAAGGAAGTGGACGACCTGCTGGTGAAGGCCTGGAACCTGGAGCAGAGCCGGGCCCTGTCCTACAAGGACGACCTCACGGTGGCCCACAACCGGCGCTGCCTGGAGGTGGAGCTGCCCCAGGCCATCCGCTCCGCCTCCCTGCGGGGCGAGTCCGTGGCACTCCTCTTCCTGGATGTGGACAACCTCAAGGACATCAACAGCGCCTTCGGGCACCCCACCGGGAGCCGGGTGATCTCCACCGTCGCCCTGGAGGCCAAGCAGATCATCCGCACCCTGGACCGCCTGTACCGCTATGGCGGGGACGAGTTCTGCATCATCATCCCCGGCTCGTCGGCCCCCGTCGCCGCCAAGATCGGCGAGCGCCTCATCAACAGCCTGGTGAAGAGCCCGCTTCCCGTGGGCAAGCATCAGGTCGCCGTGTCCATCAGCGTGGGCGTCGCCGCCTTCCCCGCCGACGCCGACGGGGCCGAGCACCTCCTCGAGAAGGCCGACCGGGCCCTCCTCAAGGCCAAGGCCAGCGGCAAAGGCTGCGTGATGCTGGCCGAGGAGACCCGCAACCTGGACCGCTGACACTGGCCATCCCCCGTCCCCGGGGGCCGGATCAGAGGGCCAGCGCCACTTCCCGAAGGAGGGAGTCCGCCGCGGGGTTCCGGGAGAGGCCGCGCAGGGCCTCGAAGGCCCTGGCCTGCGGGGGCTCGAGGGCCAGGGGCGACTGGGCCAGCCGCTCCAGGTCCGCGGCCCAGGGAAGCAGACGGATGGTCTTGCCCTCCCGGAACCGGGCCACGTCGGCCAGGAGGAGCAGCAGGATCTCCAGGCCGCGGCCCACCTGCTCACTCTGGGAGGCCTCGGAGGTCTTGTCGGGCAGAAGGGGCCCCGCCGCCGCGGTGAAGGCCGCGCCGCCGGCCAGGGCCACCCAGGCCTCCAGCTGGTCGCAGGCAAGCTGGAAGGCCTCCGGCTCCAGGTAGCGCAGGGTGCCCCCGGCCAGGGCGGTCCAGGTTTCCCGGTTCGCCTCCTCCCAGCCGGCGCGGGAGGCCACGGCCCAGGCGTCGGCGGCCGAGAGGGGCCGGAAGGGGATCCGCTCGCAGCGGGAACGGATGGTGGGGAGCATGGCCTCGGGCCGGTGGGTCACGAGGAGGAAGCAGGTGCCCTCGGGGGGCTCCTCCAGGGTCTTGAGGAGCATGTTGGCGCTGGCCCCGTTGAGCCGGTGGGCGTCCTCCACCAGGATCCAGCGGTGGCAGCCCGGGGCCGGGGCGCGGTGGGCCCAGCTGATCACGCCGCCTTCCACCAGGTCGTCCTCGCGGATGGCGCCGATGCGGATGAGGCCGGCCTTCCCTTCGGGGGCGATGCGCAGGAGGTTGGGGAGCTCCACGGGCACCTCGCCCTGGAACATCCGGCAGCCTTCGCACTCGCCGCAGGCCGTGCGGCGGAAGCACAGTTCGCGCTGGGCCAGTTCCATGGCCACGCGGCGCTTGCCCACCCCGTCGGGCCCCGCGAAGAGGAGCGAGCCCCCCACGCGGCCGCCGTTGACGCGGTCCAGGAGACGCTCCCGGATGGGCCGGTGCCCCATGATCAGGGGGTCGAACATCATTCCACCGGTAAGCCCGCGGTGCGCAGGAGCGGGGCCAGGCGGTTCCAGATGGCCTCCTCCACGGCGTCGGGCCCGTCCTGGGCCGGCACCACCACCACCCGCTGCGGTTCCTTCTGGGCGATGGCCAGGAAGCGCGAACGCACGCGGCGGTGGAAATCCAGGTGCTCCTCGTCGAAGCGCGTCTCCCGGAAGCCCGACGTGGCGGCGTTGCGCTGCTCCACGCGGTCCAGGGAGGCGGTGGGGTCCATGTCCAGCAGGATGGTGAGGTTGGGCTTCAGGCGGCCCAGGACCACTTCGCCGATGCGGTCCAGCACGGCGTCGCCGATGCCCTGCGCCCCCTGGTAGGCCCGGGTGGAATCGTCGAACCGGTCCAGCAGGACCATCCGCCCCTCCTCCAGGGCCGGGGCCACGAATTCGGCCAGGTGCTGGGCGCGGTCCGCATAGAAGAGGAGCAGTTCGGCCTTGGGCGACCAGGTCTCCCCGGAGGCGTGGGGCTCCAGCAGGAGGCGGCGGATCTCCTTGCACAGGGGGGTTCCGCCCGGTTCCTTGGACACTTCCACGGGAATCCCGCACCGGTTGAGCCTCGCGGCCAGCCGGCGGATCTGGGTGGACTTGCCGGAACCCTCGATGCCTTCCATGGTGATGAACAGCCCNNCCTGTCACGCTACCTCCTGGCGCCCGGGGGCACTCCCAAAGGATACCCGCTCCGGACGGACCGGAACGATCGGGCGTCCCCTCCCTAAGGCTGAAAGCTGCACATTCTTGCAAATGGGCCTATCCTTTTAAAAACATTTCCCACCACCCGGAGATGACCGTGACAGAAACCATTCGGTGTCCAGGCTGCTCCACCCGTTTCCTGCTCCGTCCCGAGCGGGTCCACGCTGGCACCCGCCGTGCGAAGTGTTTCAAGTGCGAGACGATCTTCGCCATCGGCGACGAGGTCGTCAGGCTCCTGGCCCCCGCCGCCCCTGAGGAGGAGATCCTCGTGGCCCCGCCCGCCTTCGAGCCCGAACCCGCACCCGCCGAGCCTCCCCCGGTGCCGCCATCCGTGGTGGACTCCCCCTTCGCCGCCTTCGACGCGGGCGGCCCCTCCTCGCTCACCCTCGGCGACCTTGAAGGTGCCGACGAGGAGATCATGGAGAAGACCCTCGTCCTCCATCCTCCGCCGCCGCCCCCGCTCCCGCCCATGGATGTGCCCGAGCCCTCGGAGCCTTCGGCCAGCGGCGGCTATTCCTCCGCCAAGGACGCCATCTCCAAGCTCATGGGCAACACGCCCGCGCCGCAGCCCGCCGGTGAACGGCGCACCCTGGGGCAGCGCAGCCCCATGGATGTGGAAGCCAC
This sequence comes from Holophagaceae bacterium UBA706, assembly GCA_002298155.1. Classification (GTDB taxonomy): domain Bacteria; phylum Acidobacteriota; class Holophagae; order Holophagales; family Holophagaceae; genus Mesoterricola. The sequence continues at coordinate 4,966 of DBME01000011.1, forward strand.
CCTCAGCGCCCTGGACATCACCCTGAGCGGAACCCAGCAGGGCGCGGCCGCGCCGCCCCCGGCGCCCCCCGCGGCGCCGGAGCCCACCGCCTCCACCATGAAGCTCTCCGCCGCGGAGATCCAAGCCGCCATCTCCTCCTTCGGCGGCGTTCCACCCCGGCCCCCCTCGCCTCCCACGCCGCCACCGGCCCGCATCGCCCCGCCGCCTCCCCGCGCCGAGGTTCCGCCGCCGCCCCGGCCCATGGAGTCCCGCCCCCTGGATCCCACCGGCGCGCCCGGCGCGGACCTGCTGAAGATCCAGATGGAGCAGGAGACGCTGAACAACGTGACCCTCGACCAGATGTCCACCTGGATCGAGCAGGGTCGCGTGCAGGAATACCATATGGTGGCCCGCCAATTCAGCGACAACTGGATCGAGGCCGTGAAGGTCCCCGCCCTGCGCCCCATCTTCGACCGCAAGCGGCGGATCGAACTGGGCATCACCGAGTTGCCGGCCGCCCCCGAACTGGGCCACCCCAAGCGCAGCCTCTTCGGCGGATTGTTCGGAAGGAACTGAACCCCTTGCCCCGAGGATTCCCCATGCTCCCACTGCTCTTCCCGGCAGTCCTGTGCCTGTCTGCCCAGGAACCCCCCGCCGTGCCCCCCGCGCCCGCGCCCGCCGCGGAAGCCAAACCGGCACAGGAAGCCAAGCCCGCGCCGGAGGCCAAACCCGCGCCCGCCGCCAGGCCCCTGAGCTTCGCCAGCTTCAAGCTCCCCTTCAGCTGGAACGCCGTCATCCCCATCCAGGATGTGGAAGTGGACGGTCTCAAGATCAAGTCCATCTACTTCAACAAGCGTGAAACCAAGGTCTGGCCCCTGAAGGGCGCCGATTTCGGCACCCGCGCCAAGATCGAGGTGATCAACACTTCCAGCTCCTCGCGCATCCCCGGCTTCGCGGTGGCCGTGTTCGACGCCGACGACCGGCTCATCGGCGTGGCCACGGGCGGCACGAAGTTCGGCACGGTGCGGCCCGGCAAGACCGAGACCTTCGACCTCAACTTCCACCAGGTGCTGGAGCGTCTCCCCAAGGGCGACCACTTCTACCTGAGCGTCGAACTCACCGACTAGGATCCTGTCTACGCAAAGGGAGGCCCCGCGCTGCTGGCAGCGGGGCCT
>DBME01000389.1 GCA_002298155.1 Holophagaceae bacterium UBA706
CCCCACCGTCGCGGCCGGCCTGGATCCCCGCGCCCTGACCGCGGACCCCGCCACGGGCCGCGTGTACGCCGCCGATACGGGGTCGAACCAGGTGACGGTCCTCGACGTGGCCGGCATCCGCGCCGTGCCCATCCAGATCGCGACCTCCGGCGTGGTGGATTCCATGACGGCCTCCACGGGCGCTCCCTTCGTCACCTGGAGCCGCACGCCCACCTTCAGCGCCACCGTCACGGGCAGCCTCGCCGCGGGCGCTTCAGGTTCCACGGAGCCCCCCGCCACAGCCCTCTATTGGCGCCTGGACGACGACCCCAGCCTGCCCTGGACTCCCGTGGCACCGGCCGCGGCCACGGGCCCCCGCACCTTCGCCATCCCGGTGAGCGGCGTGGGGCTGGGCTACCACACGCTCAACCTCTTCACGGCCTACGGCGAGGAGGGCGTTGCCTCCACCACCTATGCGGGATCCGCCTTCACGCCCCGCATCAGCAACGTCCAGGTGGTCCCCTTCGTGGTCATGCCCCTGCCCGTCACGACCCAGGTGACCCCGGACGCGGCGTCCGCCGCCCTGGGCACCCCGGTGACCTTCACGGCCACGGTCCAGCCCTCCGGGGCCCAGGGGGGCGGGCTCCCCTCCGGTTCCGTGGATTTCCTCGTGGGGACGACCTTCCTGGGCACCCGGAACCTGGCCGCCGTGGGCGGCGTCGCCACGGCGACCCTGCAGACCGCGGGGCTTCCCGGAGGGAACCTGACGATCCGGGCGGTCTACACCGGGGACGACACCTACGCCATGGGCACGGGAAGCGTCGCCGAGGCGATCCACGGGGCTCCGGCCAGCCTTACCCCCCTGTCCGGGGCCAACCAGGCCGCGGCCCTGGGATCGCCCTACGCCGCGGCCCTCACCGTCCAGGTCAAAGACGCCAACAGCGTTCCCGTGCCGGGCGTCGCCGTCACCTTCTCCGGCACCGGCCTGACCTTCTCGGGCTCCCCCGCCACNNAGGCATCGACGGCAAGGCCAGCGCCACCGCCACGCCCGTGGCCATCGCGGGCAGCTCCACCACCACCCGCACCGCCACGGCCGCCGCGGGAGGCACCGGCCTCACCGCCACCTTCGCCGAGACGGTCCTCCTCGCGCCACCGGCTCCCTCCACCGCCCTCACCCTGGTGGACGGCGGCGGCCAGAGCGCGGTCCTGGGAACCCCCTTCGCCAGGCCCGTCACGGTCCTGGCCGTGGATGGCCAGGCCCAGCCCATCGTGGGCGCGACGGTGACCTTCGCGGGGACGGGCCTGTCCTTCACCCGTTCCACGGCCACCACCGGCAGCGACGGCAAGGCCAGCGTCGCCGTCACCCCCACCGCCGTGGGAACCTCCACCGGAACCGCCACGGTGAACGGCGTGCCGGTCACCTTCACCGAGACCGGCCTGCCCGCGGCGGCCCAGGTCACCCTGTCCACCCCCGGCACCGCCGTGGCCGGGCAGCCCCTTACCCTGAAGGCGACGGTCTCAGGTGCCCTGGGGACCCCCACCGGGATCATCGCCTTCCTGGACAACGGAACGATGCTGGGCACCGCGGCAATCTTCGGGGGGGTCGCGACGTTCCAGGCATCGCCCCTGGAGGTCGGCGGCCATACCCTGACGGCCCTCTATCCCGGAGACGACACCTATGGGCCCGGGTGGAGCCCGGACGGAGCCCTCACCGTGAGCAAGGCCCCCACCACCATCACCCTGGCCCAGCCGGGGCCCGTGGCGGCGGGGGAAAAGGCCACGCTCACGGCCACCGTGGGTAGCGCCAACGTCACCCCCGGGGCGTCCGTGGTCTTCCTGGCGGGCGCCACCCCCCTGGGCGCGGCGCGGCTGGCCCCGGGCGCCACGCCGGGAACCTACGTGGCCACCCTGGCGATCTCGACCCTGCCCGTGGGCCTCAACGGGTTGACTGCCCAGTACCCGGGCGATGCCTCCACGGCACCCAGCGTGTCCGCCCTGGTGGAACTGGAAGTGGATGGCGTGGCCGTCCTCCAGGCGCCCCCGGCGGAAATCAGCGTCGGCAGCGGGGACGGCACCAGCTTCCCCTTCGCCCTGGCCCTTGAAGGGCTCCACGGCGTGCCGCTCACCTTCACCGCCACCGGCCTCCCGCCGGGAGCCGAATGCCAGTTCTCGGATCCGACCGTCGTGGCCAACGATGGCACGGTCACCGAAAGGGTGACGATCACCACCACCCCGCCCAGACCCGATCCTGGGAGCGGCACCCTGCCCATCGAGCACCTCGGCGTGGGCATGCTGACGCTCTTCGGGATCTGCGCGATGCCCGGCTTCGGCAGGAACCGGTGGCGCGGGCGCTTCCTGGGCATCCTGGCGCTGGCCCTGCTGGGGGCGCTCTCGGCCTGCAGCGGCGACTCCCATGCCGTGAAGGCGTCGGCCAAGGCTCCGGCCCCGCCCACCCCCGCGGGCGTCTACGCCATCACCCTGACCGCCAGCGCGGGAGGCACGGTCAAGGCCTCCTCCGTGGTGACCCTGACCGTCAGGTAGCGGCGACCCGTCCCGCCAGCGCCTCGGCGAAGGCCCCGCGGCCTGCCGGGGCCGCCCCGCNNCGCCGGCGATGCCGTCGGCCAGGGCGGAAGCCCTGCGGATGATGCGCTCGGGGTAGCCGTTGATCTCCAGCAGCCGGATCGCGGCCCGGGACGTGCAGGGGCCCGGCTGGATCCGGTAGCTGAAGCGGCATTGGCCGTCGACGATCTGTTCGCTGAAGTGGGACACCTGGTAGGCGTCCCCCAGCATGCCCTGCAGCTCCAGGTCGTGGGTGGTGACAACAACCAGATGGCGGCGTCCCAGGTGCTCCAGCACCGCCGCGGAGGCCGCGATGCGTTCCGTGGTGTTCGTGCCCCGGAAGATCTCGTCGATGAGGAAGAGGTGGAGCGACTCGCCGTCCCCCGCGCGGATGAAGGCCAGGAGGCGCTCCAGCTCGGCGAAGTAGTAGCTCTGGCCCGCCTGGAGGCTGTCCTCCCGCCGGATGGAGGAGGCCACCACGGCCCGGGGCAGCAGGGCCTCGCGCGCCAGGGCGATGTTGAGGGTGCGGGCCAGGATGAGGTTGAGGCCAACGGTGCGCATGAAGGTGGTCTTGCCGGCCATGTTGGAGCCGGTGATGAGCACCGACCTGCCGCCGGGGTCCAGGTCGTTGCCCACGGGGGCGGCCACCAGCGGGTGGTAGGCGTCCCGGAGGCGCAGCTCCCGGCCCCTGCCCAGCACGGGCACGGTGGAATGGGGCAGGCCCTCCAGGTAGGAGGCCACGGAGATCGCCGCGTCCAGGGAGGCCACGGCCTCCAGCAGGTCGATCAGCTCCTCCTGGTGCCGCCGCAGGGGCGTGATGGCCCTCACGAACACCAGGATGTCCAGCAGGAGGAACATGTTCAGGTAGCCGATGAAGGACGTGCCGATGTCGCCGATGGTGGTGCGGTCCACCACCAGCCAGCTGATGCGCCGGCGCAAGGCCGCGGCCATGGGCGCCGCCGCCCGCGCCCGCCGCAGTTCGGGCAGGCGGTGGGGATCCGGCAGGACCGCCAGCTCGACGCAGATGCCCAGGAGCTTTTCCAGCTGCGAGAACCCCGGGAGGTAGGGCGAAATCCGCCGCCCATAGGTCTCGTTCAGGAAGATGTTGAACGGGATCAGCAGAAGCACCGGCGCCAGGAACAGCGGGTGGAAGAAGAGCCCCGCCAGCGACCCCAGCGAGGCGAGGCTCACCAGGAACAGCAGCCAGGTGAACCAGGGCCGCGGGGGCAGGTCATGCATGAGCAGCGGCGCGAGCCAGGAAGCGTCCTGATGTTCCAGGTGGGCCAGCTGGAGCTGGAGCTTTTCCCGCAGGTCCGCATCCTCCCGGAAGATGGCGTACTGCCGGGCCCGCTCCGCCAGCACGCGGTCGCTCTCCTGGTAGGTGTGCAACTGGTGGTAGAGCATCTGCCGGCCGGGCGCGCTCCGGGTGCGGTCCATCATTGCGAACACCTCGTCCAGGGCGAGGTCCTTCCAGGTGGTGTCATCCACGATGGGCCCGGTGACGGGCTTCAGGTCGTGGTAGGAGGCGATGAGAACGAAGTCCCGCTCCCGGGCCTCCTCCTTCCCCCAGCTGTCGCGCAACCGCTGGAGCCGGCTCCGCCCCGGGCGGAAGAAGGCCGCGCACCGGGCGGCGAAGTCGCGGAGGTAGGCTGTCAGAAGCATCAAGGATCCGGGTTCCGCGATGGGGCGCGTAGGGCATGGGGAGGATGCTTCATTCTACCAGAGCGGTGAAAGGCCGAGGCCGGGCCGCCAGGAAACCTGATCCGTTCCCGGCCCACATGGCAAGGGGGTCACCGCCCCGCCGGAAAGCTGCCATGCGACCTTGCCCTGCCCTCCTCCACGCCGCCCTGGTCCTGGCCGGGCCCCTTTCCGCCTGGGCCGCCGGGCAACCTGAAGCCGTCTTCGTGAACCAGTCCGGACGGCCCCTAACCGTGTCCCCGTACGAGCCCGAGGGCACGTCCCGGCCACCCCACACCAGCGATCTCCTGGTCAGGTCCTGCGCCGCAACGTCGCGGGCCCTGCGGCGCATGGACGGCTCCCGGCCCTTGGAGCGGCTGGACCTGGCGCACGGGGACGGGGCCACCTTCCACCTGGATTTCCCGGTGCCGGAGCCCGCGGGGGAATCTGCCTGGGACCATTACTTCCTCCAGGTGGACCCGGAGGGGGGACAGCCCTTCGTGCTGATCTTCACGGGGGCGATCCTGGAAGCGGAGGGCGAGGGGCACGAACGGGAGGCCTCGGGCGTGCTGGACGAGCACCGGTTCCTCCTGCCGGATTCCAGCAAGACCACCGCCATGCCCGGCGCCTCGCCGGATGCGCCCCGGCCGGTCCTGGAGCGGGATGCGGCGGGGAGGTTCATCTTCCGGGGCTTTTCGGGCGCCACGGAGACCAAGGCCCAGGCATAGGTCTACCGATATCCGGGTTATCCTGGAGGGGATTCCTCCCCATCCGCCCATCCATGGGCCCCCCCCCCGTCCCGCCTGGGCATGCCTCAACGGTTGCCCCAAGGCCCGCCATGACCCAATTCCGATTCCTCGTTCCCCTCCTCCTGGGAATGGCCGTCCAGGCCCAGGCACCGGCCGGCTACTACGCCAGCATCCAGGCGCACGCGACCTCGGCCCTGTCGGACAAGGCCTTCCGCCAGCTGGAGGTCAAGGCCCGCGCGGAGGCTTCCAACCCCCGCGTCTACGAAGCGCTCTCGGATGCCTTCCTGGGTACCACCGAGAAGATCTGGGCCGTGGTCTACGCGGAGGCAGCCTGCAACCTGGATCCTGCCGGCAAGGGACGCGAGGCGTACGGCGCCCGCATCGCGAAAGTGCTCCAGGGCTCCCTCACCAAGACGCCTGATGGCGCCTCCATCTCCTTGACGCAGAATGTGGAAGTGACCGAAACCACTCAGGGAGTGCCCTTCGAGAACAACTACGAAATCAGTTTCCTGCTGTCCACGGTCACCTCGGGTGCCACGTGCTTCCCCTTGAACCTCGCCGCCCTGCATCTCGTCCGCCGTGCCCAGCTGGAAACCTGGAGGGAGAAGGCCCTGCCGCTGAATTCCTTCCTCCAGGGGTTGCTGGACATCATGGATGCCGGTCACCTGGAGGCCTACCACTACTGGCTGTTCGGCTCCGCCTTCCCGGCCGAAGCCAAGGCCTGGAACAAGGATCATGCGAAGGCGCAGCAGCAATGGCTCGGGTGGCTCGCCCAGCACCCGTTCAAGGTGGATCGCCCGGATTTCCATCGGCCTCTGCCAGCGGAACCCGTCCCCGCGGCGTGACCTCCTGACCCACCGACCGGATGGGTGAGCAATTCCGGACCGGATCTTTGGGGATGCCGCCCGGCGGCTGATCCTGGGGAGTCCCTTCACCGCGGCGGCCTGCCCGACCAGGCCGTTCCGGAGGTCCGCCTCCGAACGCGGACTCCCCCCCGGGCCGCACCTGCAGCCCCATCCCAGGAGCCACCATGTTCCGGAAGAACCCAGCCTCAGCCCTCGCGGCCGTCCTGTCCCTCGTAGCCCTGGTGGCCTGCGGCGGCGGAGGCTCCTCCTCGCCCGCCATCACCAGCCAGGCCCCCACCCCCGTGACCCTTTCGGGGCCCCTCACCGGCACCGCCACGGCCCTGCAGTTCAACCGGCTGCCCGTATCGGCCGCCTCAGCCACCGTGACCCTGAACGGCACGGCCGCCACGCCCGCCCAGCTCCAGCCCGGCGTGGTGATCGTGGCTTCCGCCACCCAGTCCAGCACCGGCCTCACCCTTACGTCCGTGGATGTGATCCAGGAACTGGAAGGCCCCATCACGGCCATCGACCCCGCGGCGGCCACCTTCGTGGTCCTGGGTGTCACGGTCTCCGTTAACGCCTTGACCCTGCTGGAGGACGCCCACGCCGACGGCACCCTGACCACCTTGACCCTGGCAGATTTCGCCGTGGGGAACACCGTCAAGGTCTTCGGCAATCCCCTGGCCGCGGGCGGGGTCCTCGCCACGCGCGTGGAACGCCGCACCGCCGGGGATTCAGGTGAAGTGGAGATCCGCGGCACCGCCACCGGCCTGGACACCACCGCCAAGACCTTCTCCCTGGGCACCACCACCGTCAACTATGCCGCAGCCACCGTCACCGGGACCCTGGCGGAAGGATCGCCCGTGGAAGTGGAAGGCACCCTGGCTGGGGCGATCCTCAATGCCGCCCGGGTGAAGGTCGACACCGGCCACCGGGGCCACGGCGACGACAAGGTGGAAGCCGCGGGCACCATCACCGGCTACGACGCCGCCGCCAAGACCTTCCTGCTGGGAACCCTCAAGGTGGACTTCTCCTCGGCCGCCGTCACCGGCACCCTGGCCGATGGCGCCACCGTCGAGGCCCGGGGCGCCCTGAGCGCCGCCGACCCCACGATCCTGGTGGCCACCCGCGTCGAAGTGCGCTTCGCCAAGGGCGGCAACGGCTCCTCCGACGACGAGGCCAAGGCCCCCATCTCCGCCATCACCCCCGCGGACCTCACCCTGGTGGTGGGCGGCGTGACCTTCTGGACGGACGCGGACACCCTGATCCTGGACGACGACGCCCCCCTGGCCTTCAGTGCCCTCGCCGTGGGCGACTTCGTCGAAGTGCGCGCCCTCACCACCCGGCTCAACACCGCCGGCCAGCCCTACGCCACCCGCATCGAGCGGGGCTCCTCCCAGGGCCATGACGGCAGCGCGGAAAGCAGCCTGGAAGGCATGGTCGCCGGCTTCGACGCCACCTACCAGACCTTCATGGTCGGCGGCACGACCGTCGTGGTCACCGCGTCCACCACCTACCGCCTGGGCGACACGGACCTGAGCGCCGCCGCTTTCTGGGGGACGGACCGTTCGGGCCTGAAGGTCGAGGTTTCGGGCGCCCTGGTCACCGGAACCCTGACCGCCACCGAGATCCGCATCAAGAACTAGCCTCGTACCTGCGAAGAAGCCCTCCCCGCCGGGGAGGGCTTCTTCTTGTGCCTGGCGGTTTCTAGTTCGTGACCCACGCGGGTGAGGTGCCCACCGCGCTGACGCCGTACTTGATCCACATGAAGCCGTTGGTGCCCCACTGGCTGCTCCAGGAGTTCTTCAGGAGCCAGGCGCCCTTGGCGTCGTCCCAGCCCACGAGGAGGACGGCGTGGTTGGGCTGGTTGTAGCCGGAAGTGCCCGTGAACACCCCGCGCTTGTATGCCTGGAAGGCCTCGTCGGCGTAGACGCCCACGCAGACGCTGCCCCACTTGTAGATGGCGTTCTTGATGGCGGTGACCGAAGGGACGCCGTTGCCGGTGCCCACGTAGCCCCACTGGCTCACGCCCGTGTAGGTGGTGTTGGTCTCGAAGCTGCAGGAGACCTGCTGGGCCACGTAGGGGAAGGCGGTGGCGGGCACAGCGCCCTTGTAGTAGCCGCTGCCGCGGCCGACGTTGGCGGGCATGAGCATGTCGAAGGCATACCAGCCGCCCTGGCAGCCGTAGCCGCTGGGGTTGCAGGACAGCACCTGCTGCTCGGAGAGGATCGTGATGTCACCGCTGGTCGTGATGGAGCCGTCGGCGTTGACGCGGCCGCGGGGGGCGCCGTGCTTCTTGAGGACCGCGCCTTCAAGGTTGCCGATGGTCGCGAAGGCCCAGCAGCTGCCGCACTGGCCCTGGTTCTTGACGGTGCTGAACCAGCCGACGTAGGTCTTGGGCAGGGTCACGGGCACCAGGTCCTCCACCTCGTCGTTGAGGTAGCCGCCCTGGGCATGGGCCGCGTAATCGTACTGGCGCAGTTCGGGCTTGAGACCGCAGAGCTGGTCGAGGCTGAATTCCATGGCGGGGTTGACGCCCACTTCGTAGGTTCCCCCTTCCCGGTTGACCTGGGCGCGGATCTTCTCCACCTGGAGGGTCAGAGACGGATCGAACTGCTTGATGCCCGGTTCGTCGGCGGCGAGGAAGGGGGAGGCGCCCAGGGTCAGGACGAAGGCGAGGGTGGTGGAAAGGGGAGAATTTTTCATCTCGAGCTCCAGAAGTGGCGTTTGGGCAGAGGAAGGCCGACAGGCCTTTTGCCCGGTTGTGGGGGTGATGCGTTCCGATGGCGCGGGAAACGCGGCGCTGGGACAGGGGACGCATCGCGACCCGGGGACGGTGGCGGGATCGGGAACCCCTCGCACACGCTTGCCGTGTGCTGGGGTGCCGGGCATTCAGCCGCTTCAACCTCGCAACCCAAGGTTCAGCCAAACCCCGGTCATGCGCAAGACCAGCAAGGACTTACGTGATCTCCGTCATGATGTTGCGACATGTTCTCAATGCGTGACCCCTGCTCGGGGAAAGGTCGTTAAGGCTACGCTGGAACCACCTACGGAGTCCCCATGTGGAAGTACGCCCTCGCGCTCCAGCCCGTCCTGGCCCTGAACGCCCAGGACGAGGGGCGGCTTTCCGTCGACCGCCTCTACCACCCCACGGACCGCATCACCTTTGTGGAACCCTTGTCGTCCCGCCATCTATGGCGTCCCGACGGCCTCCTGCTGGAAGAGCAGTATGAGAAGGGCTCCTTCACCGCCCTGGTGGGCACCCGGCATCTCCCCTGGCACACCACGACCCTCCTGGTCCGCGCGGGCCTCACGGTCG
>DBME01000352.1 GCA_002298155.1 Holophagaceae bacterium UBA706
ATGCGGCTATCGCCTTTCCCGGAAGGTCCTTCCGGGCTGTGCTCCGCCCAACGGGTAAGAGCCTGAGGCTCCCTGGGAAATTCGCCTACCCAGCCGAGCCCCACCCTCCAATGGGTGAAACACAGGCCCCACCCGCCATCCGGGAAAGGCGATAGCCGCATTCGGCAGTCGCGGAACGCGACTGACGAATGCAGATGGGGCGTAATGTAGGGACCCGAACCTAAAAGTCCCCTGGCCCCTAGAAACGGACCGTGATGCTTTCGCCTTCGTTTACGTGGACGGTGTCCACGAAGCGCACGAGGCGGGGGCGGCGGGTGAGGACGAGGCTGGCGGTGCGGGAGCCGTCGCCGAAGAAGTGGACGCCGTCCAGGAGGTTGCCCTTGGTCACGCCGCAGGCCGCGAAGACGATGTGCTCGCCGGGGGCCAGGTCGTCGGTGAAGTAGATGCGGTTGAAGTCCACGCCCATGGCCTCGGCCTTTTCGCGGGAGGCGGTGTTGGTGTCGGTCACCAGGCGGCCCTGGATCTCGCCGCCCAGGCACTTGAGCGCGGCGGCGGTGATGACGCCCTCGGGGGCGCCGCCGATGCCCATGACGGCATGGATGCCCGTGCCGGACACGGCCGCGGAGATGGCGGCGGAGAGGTCGCCGTCGCCGATGAGCTGGATGCGGGCGCCCGCGGTGCGGATGGCCTCGATCAGGTCCTCGTGGCGGGGACGGTCGAGCACCACCACGGTGAGCTCACCCACCTTGCGGTGCAGGCCCTGGGCGATGATCTTGAGGTTCTCGGCGGGGGTGGCGTCCAGGTGCACCTGGCCCTTGGCGGAGGGACCCACGCAGAGCTTGTGCATGTAGAGGTCGGGGGCGTGCAGGAGGCCGCCCTTTTCCGAGGCCGCCAGCACCGTGATGGCGTTGGGGGCGCCGGTGGCGCAGAGGTTGGTGCCTTCCAGGGGGTCCACGGCGATGTCGATGGGGGGATGGCCCATGCCCAGGCCCAGCTTCTCGCCCACGTACAGCATCGGCGCCTCGTCGCGCTCGCCCTCGCCGATGACGATGGTGCCGTCGATGGGCAGCTTCTCCATGCTGCGGCGCATGGATTCCACGGCGAGCCAGTCGCTGTGCTTGCGGTTCCCGTTGCCGATGCTGGCGGCGGAGGCGATGGCCGCCTGCTCCACGACCCTGAGGAATTCACCGCTGAGGGACATTTCCATTGTTGAACTCCAAGTTGAATTATTTCAGCCTTCGCGGGAAACGGATTCCTCGATCCACTCCAGGAAGCTGTCGGAACAGGCTTCCACGGGGACCATGAGGATTTCGGGGATCTCGTAGGTGTGGAGCTCCGTGATCACCTGCGAAACCGCCTCGAAGCGATCCCGGCTGGTCTTGATCATGAGCATGACCTCCTCGTCGAGATGCGTCCCCCCCTTGTAGTAGTAATAACTCTTTATGGAAGGGAAGATGTTGACGCAGGCGGCAAACCCCTGGTCCACGACGGCCGCCGCGATGGTCAGGGCCGTCTCCTCGCTGCCACAGGTGGTGAAGATCGTCACGGCGTTGATCATGGGCAATCAGAACTCCGGGCCGGTTCGTGGCCTGAATGTCGAGTTTGCCATGGGTTCGTAAACTCACCCAAGGGAACTCTCATCTAATTGATCATTTCCCTCGGGGAACCCCGGTCCGGAGGGGCCCGGAATCCGATCCAAACCCTCGCATTGCAATGTATCGACCCCGACTCCCCGGTCCTGAAATATTTCCCAAGAGCCCTTCAACGATTGCATGATGAGGCGAGTCTATTCCCTGGCAGCGGGGTCCGGTCCGTGGGGCCCCGGCCTTTCCACTTGTTGCGGAGGATCCGAAATGGCCAGCCGATCGACGAAACGATTCCTGTGGGGAGCACCGCTGGCTGCGGGCTTCGCGCTCCTGCAGATCTCCTGCGCGGGCGACGACCATTACTACTACCTGCCCGATCCCGCCTACCCGAGCACCTATGCCGCCGCCGCCGACCTGAATGGGGACGGCAAGGTGGACCTGGTGGCCACCATCCACGGTGAGGGTTCCGCAGCCGACAGCCAGGGCTGGGTCACGGTCCGGCTCCAGGACACCGCCGCCGCAGGCACCTACAAGGCCCCGGTGCAGTCCCTGGCCGGCGCCAACCCGTCCCGTTTCGTGGTGGCGCGCCTCTCCCCCTCCGGCAACCCGGGGCTCGTCGTGGTCAACCGCCAGCTGACCCCCAACGGCTCCGCGGCCAACACCGTCTCCGTGCTCTTCCCCGACCCCGCGGTTCCCGGCGGCTTCAAGACCCCCGTGGCCCTGCCGGTGGGATTGCGCAACCCCCAGGCGGTGGCCGTGGCCGACCTGGACGGGGACACCTACCCGGACGTGGTGGTGGCCGCCGACAGCGCCAATTCCCTCATGCTCTTCACCCAGCAGGCCCCCGGCGGCACCTTCGCGGCCCCGGTGCTTCTGCCGGTGGGCGGTGAACCCACGGCCGTGGCCATCGGCGACGTCAACGGCGNNCCCGACATCGTGGCGACCACCACGGGCAACAACGTCTCCGTGCTGATCCAGGACCTGGCCCATCCGGGCTCCTTCCTGCCCCACGTCGACTATGCCGTGGGCACCCATCCCGTGGCCGTGGTCATCGCCGACCTGGACGGTGACAACCGCCCCGACCTCGTCGTCGCGAACAACGGGACCGACGTGGCCCCCACGTCCAAGGGCGTGAGCGTCCTTCTGCAGGCCGCATCCCCGGCCACGGCGGGCACCTTCAACGCCGCCGTGACCTACGACACGGGAGACGCCTACGCCACTTGCGTCGCCGTGGGCGACCTTAACGGCGACGGGAAGCCTGATCTGGCGGTATCCAATGCCGGCGTCCCCGGGGATCCGGGCAGCGTCTCGGTCTTCCTCCAGGATTCCGCCCACGCCGGGACCTTCCTGGCGCCGACCCTCTACCAGGGCTACCAGGGCCCCACGTCCGTGGCCATCGCCGACGTGGACGGGGACGGGTCGCCGGATCTGGTCATCGGGGACGGATTTCTCCTCGTGCGATACCAGATTACGGGGCAAGCAGGGCAATTTGGAGTACCCTACCAGTTCCGTCAATGACGTCCTGGAGGTAGCCCATGGTCGCTAACGCCACCCGCGGAACCAGACTTCCGCTGCTGTCCCACTTCCTCGGGTTGGCGCTCCTCGTCCTTGCCACCGCCTGCGGCGGCGGCGGGGGCGGCACGCCCCACGACACGTCGGCGAAGTTCGGCCTCAACGTGGCGGCGCTCTCCGTGCCGCGGTCGGCCGTGGACACCGTCACCGTGCAGATCGACCGCACCGCCGGCTACACCGGCAGCGTCGCATTCTCCATCGGGGGCACCCTCCCCAACGGCATCAAGGCCAATTTCGCCTCCAGCTCGACCACCGGCAACTCGGTGGAGCTCACCATCGAGGCCGGCTATCCGGATCCGGCGGATCCCACCTTCGCCACCACCGTCCTTCCGGCGATCGGAACCTATCCCATCACCATCAAGGGCACCTCGCCGGCCGACACGGTCACCACGACCCTCAACCTCACCGTCCGTGCCGCGACGGGTGAATTCTCCGTGGGCCTGGTGGCCGTGGACGGCACCAATGCGACCCTCGACACGCAAAGCGCGCTGACCATCCATCAGGGCCAGGACCTGGCCCTCAACATCGCGGCCTACAACTCCGGGCTGGACGGGGCCAACTACCCCTCCACATCGGTCACCTTCTCGACCCTGGGCCTCCCCACCGGCCTGACCGTGATCCTGCCCACGGGCTCCCTGAGCCTGGACCACGTGTATGCCATGACGATCCACGCCGATGCCGCCCTCCCCGCGGGGGACTATGGGTTCAGCATCGGGGCCACCGTCGGCGGCGTCACCCAGTACCTGCCCCTATGCGTGACCAACGCCGCGGGATACTTCTGGATCAAACCCGAACACGCCGTGAGCGTCCAGCAGGGGGCCACCCTCATCGTGCCCGCCGAACTCGGCCACGACGACACCTTCTTCGTGGACAAAGGGGGCACGGACCCCGCCTACACGGGCGTCACCAACCTGGCCGTCCTCTCCGCCCCCGCGGGGATCACGGCGAGCTTCAGCGACAGCAACCCCACGGCCTTCGCCACCACCCAGCTCTCGATCACGGCCGCCGCCGATGCGACGCCGGGGACCGCCACCCTCACCCTCCAGGCCACCCGGAACGCCACGACCACCACCGTCGACGTGCCCGTGACCGTGACCCGTGCCGTGGACACGCCGGCCGTGTGGGTCCAGCGGGTGGAGTGGGGCCAGACCATCCTGTCCGGCGACCTTCGCCTCATCCCGGCCAAGCCGGCCCTCCTGCGGGTCCACCTCCTGGCGGACCGCACCGGGGTCACCGCCCCGGCCGTGTCGGCCACCATCAAGAACGCCTCCGGCACCACCCTCGACACCGTGACCCTCACGGGGCCGGCCCTGGTGCCCACCAACGTCCACGAAGGCACCCTGGCCGCGACCTTCACGGCCGTCCTTCCCGCCGCGGACATCGTCCACGGCATGAAGGTGGAACTGTCCGTGGGCGGTGTGGTGCAGGAGATCGTCCCCACCGTCGAGACCACGGGCTTCAACTTCGACCTCACGGTGGTCCCCATCATCCACAAGGGCCTCGTGCCCGTCCTGCCCGCCGACGCGGACGTGGCGGCGGGCCTCAAGGCCTACTGGCCCCTCCAGGCCGTGACCATCACCCACCGCGCGCCCTACACCACCGCTACCGTCGTGCCGGCCCCCAAGGCCGCGGGCGCCTCCGGCGACTATTCCAGCGACGGCTGGAGCGAGCTTATCACCGAGGTCTCCGCCCTCAAGATCGCCGACGGGGCCGATTCCAGCTACTTCGGCTACTTCGACGCGGACCTGGGTTCCCTGGCCACCGGCGTCTCCTCCATCGTGGGCCTGCATTACGTGGGCTACGGCGCCGGCTTGGCCATCGACGTAACCACCGCCGGCTACTTCGGTGGCTACGACACCTGCATCGAGACCACCGTCCACGAGCTGGGCCACGGCTTCAACCTCAACCACTCACCCGCGGGCGGCGCCGGCGGTCCCCAGATGAACTACCCCTACCTGGGGGCCTCCATCGGCTCCTATGGCTACGATCCCGTCGCCCTCAAGCTCTACCTTCCCAGCACCACCAAGGACATCATGGGCTACCAGGGCCCCTACTGGACCTCCGACTGGAACTACCGCATCGTCCAGGATTTCGTCGAGTCCGCGGGCAGCTTCCTCAACCACGCCCAGGCCTCGGTGGCCACCGCGGACCATCTGGTGGTGACGGGCTGGATCGGCCCCGACGGCCAGGCCCACCTGTCCCCCATCTCCCGCCTGACGTGCCGCGCTTCGTCCCCCGCGGCCGGCCCCATGGAGCTGACCCTCGTGTCGGCCTCGGGCACCCGCTCCGTCACCTTCGCGCCCTACGAGATCGGCTGCCTGCCCAAGGGCTACAAAGCCTTCGCCTTCACCGTCCCCGCCGGCGAGGACCTGGACCAGGTGGAACTGCGCCAGGCGGGCAGGGTGCTGCTCCACCGCACGGCACCCGCCCGCAGGGCCGGCGCCGCCCCCGTCATCCTTGAGCGGGACGGACGCCTCCACATCACCTGGGACGCCGCCGCGGATCCCATCGTCTCCGTGGTCCACGAGGTCGATGGGCGCTCCACCGTCCTGGCTCTGCGCCTCACGGGCGGTTCCGCCGACCTGCCCCTCGAGGGCCTGCCCAAGGGCGGGCGCTTCGTGGTCCGGGGCGGGGACGGCATGAACCACCGCAAGCCGGTGGCCGCCATGCGCGCCAACCTGGACTGAACCTGACGAATACGAGCGACCTTTGGGACTTGTGCGGGGCGCCCCGTACGAGGGACCATGGGCTATCCCCTCCCCGAAAGGAACCGCCATGAAGTGGATGGACGAATATCCTCACACCTACAAGGATTGCGTGTGGCTTGACTTCGGCTTCCTCGAGAAGTTCATGCGGGATTCCCTGGTCGCCGCCGGCGTCCCCGGGCCCGATGCGGACATCATCGCCGACGTGCTCATCGAGTCGGACCGCCGGGGCATCGACTCCCACGGCATCGGGCGCCTCAAGCCCATCTACATCGACCGCATCCGCGACGGGATCCTCGATCCCACCACCCACGTGGAAGTGGTGCGGGACCGCAAGACCGTCACCGTGCTCGACGGGCACAACGGCATGGGCCACGTGGTCGCCAAGCAGGCCATGGCCACCGCCATCGCCAAGGCCAAGGCCCACGGCATGGGCATGACCGCCGTGCGCAACTCCACCCACTACGGCATCGCCGGGTACTACGCCACCATGGCCACCCAGGCGGGGATGATCGGCATCACCGGCACCAACGCGCGGCCTTCCATCGCCCCCACCTTCGGCGTGGAGAACATGCTGGGCACGAACCCCCTGACCATCGGCATCCCCACGGACGAGGACTTCCCCTTCGTGCTGGACTGCGCCACCTCCGTCACCCAGCGCGGCAAGATCGAGCACTACGCCCGCATCGGCAAGGACCTGCCCCCCGGCTGGGTCATCGACGAGGAGGGCAGGACCCGCAGCGACACGGCCCAGGTGCTCGTGGACCTCACCAAGGGCAAGGCGGCCCTGGCCCCCCTGGGCGGGCTTGGGGAAGAGACGGCCGGCTTCAAGGGCTACGGCTATGCCACCGTCGTGGAGGTCCTCAGCGCCGCCCTCCAGGACGGCCCCTACCTGAAGATGCTCAACGGCACCGACGCCGTCGGCAACAAGATCCCCATCCCCATCGGGCACTTCTTCATCGCGATCGATGTTGAGGAATTCATCGAATTGGAGCGCTTCAAGGCCATCAGCGGCGACATCATGCGGGAGCTTCGGGCGAGCCGCAAGGCGCCGGGCGAGGACCACATCTTCACGGCGGGGGAGAAGGAATACCTCACCTGGCAGATGCGCAAGGAACGCGGCTGCCCCGTCCCCGCGGCCCTGAGAAAGGACATGGAGACCTTGCGGAAGTGGTATGATCTGCCCTACCAATTCCCCTGGGACGCCTGAGTCTCAGGATCGACCGGAGGGCTCCCATGACCTTCAACGTCAGGCAGGCTGATCCCTCCGAAGCGCACCCCCTGGGCATGTTCGCGGAAGCCTGCTTCCGCGAGGCCTTCGGCTACCTGTTCCCGGAGGAGGCCCTGGACCTCCTGTGCTCCAAGGCCTTCACGACGCAGGTGATGGATTCGCTCATCCACAACGGCACCTGGATCGCGGAAGGCCCCGAAGGCTGGCGGGGCTACGCCGCCATGTCCCTGGACCCGTGCCCCGCACAGAGCCTGGAACCCCCGCACGTGGAGCTTTCCCGGCTCTATGTGGGGTCTTCCTGGATGGGGCAGGGCGTCTCGGACGCCCTCATGGCGGCCTTCATGGACGAGGCCCGGCGGCGGGGGGCGAAGGGCGTCTGGCTGGAGGCCTTCGAAGGCAATCCCCGGGCCCTGCGCTTCTACAAGCGCTGGGGTTTCCACGACCTGGGCGCCAGCGTGAAGATCCGGGAAGGCCTCCACCTCCCGCACCGCATCCTGGGCAGCGACCTGAGCGTGGCCATCCAGTAGCCCCCCCATCGCGAAGCCACCAAGCCAAATGAAAGACGGCCCCTGTCTTTCTTCTTTCTTCTTTCTTCTTTCCTCGGAGATCCTCGGCTCCTCGGCGCCTCGGCGATAAGCACTTTCTAGGATGCTTCG
>DBME01000141.1 GCA_002298155.1 Holophagaceae bacterium UBA706
AGCTCGCAGAGCTTCGGCGAGCACAGCGAGCAGGGGCTGGGCGGTGTGGGTCGGCGCTCAGGCCCCGGTGATGGGAAAGCCAGCCCCGTGATTGCTTTCCTGTGTCCTCTGCGCCTCGGCGAAGCTCTGTGCTCAATCAGTTTGCCTAATGCGCCACCCATCCTAGGGCCAGCCCTTTCCAGACCCGCAGTCGCTCCAGCCATTACGGGAATGGCTGCTTGTCCTCCCACGCCAAAGCCCGCCACACATACCGGTCGATCGTCTCCGGCGTGAAGTCCATCTTCAGCCAGAAGGCCCTTGCGTTGTACCGCACCCGGTCCGCCACGATCACGGGATGGGCGGCCTTGAAGTGCTCGATCACGGCCCTGGCGTAGCCGTGCCCCTCGTACTCGGGGTAGACCATGATCGAGAACACGGTGAACAGCCCCGGCTCGATGCGGCAGCGGGCCTTGCCCACCTGCGTCCCGTCCTGTTCCAGGTCGAACCAGTCGTAGTCGCCCAGCGCCGGGGACCGGGGCAGCGGAATCAGGACGAGGCCGGGGGCCAGCTCGGTCATTCCGCGAACCCCTTGCAGAAGGCCGCCACGTTGGCGCCCAGGTCCGGCAGGTAGTAGCCCCCCTCCAGGACCGCGAACCGCCGACCCCGGCACAGGCGCAGGGACGCGGCCCGGGCCAGGGCGCCCAGGCGCTCGAAGTCCGGCGTGTCCAGCTTGTGGCCCACGTCCAGGCGGTAGCCGTCGAAGCCTGCCGAAACGGCCACCATGTCCACGGACGACGCTTCCGCCAGACGCGCCTCGACCACCGCCAGGTATTCCTCCGCCGTTTCGGCGTAGGGGTTGAAGACCTCCGCCTGGGGCCAGTCCGCCAGCACCTTGCGCGTGCCGTCCCCCGTGTGGGCGTCGATGTCCAGGACCAAGGCGCTGTGGATCCGGTGCTCCGCCCGCAGGGTCAGGAGCGCCACGGCGACGTTGTTGAAGGTGCAGTGCCCCCAGGCCTCGCCCCGGGCCGCATGGTGGCCGGGGGGCCGCACGCAGGCGAAGGCGGGCTCGCCGCCGTGGGCGGTGCGGGCCGCGAGGATGGCCCCGCCCGCGGCCAGCCTGGCCATGGCGTCCCGGGGCGGATCCCCGGCGATCCCTTCCAGGAAGGCGGCGTCATGGGCCAGGAGAAGGTCCGCGTCCTGGGCAGGGGGCGGAGCCAGGACCTCCCAGGGCCCCCCCCTCAGGCCCGCCATGGCCGACGCCATGCGGCCCGGGAGCCCCGCATTGTCGGGTGCGTAGCTGGGGTCGGCGAAGCGCTGGTCGTAGATGATCTTCATGGTGCGTCAGTCCTGGATCCTGGAGCCGCCCACGTTCTCGAGGCAGCCCCGGATGAAGTCCGAACCGTCCTTCAAGATGGGCTGCCCGTGGCCGGGGTAGATGACCTGGATGTCCAGGGCGGCGAGCCGGGAAAGCGACTCCAGGTAGGTGCGGGGGTAGGCGCCCAGATGGTCCGTGATGCGGTAGAGCGTGTCCCCGGAGAAGAGGACCCGGGCCGCCGGCACATGGACGCAGAGCGAATCCTCCGAATGCCCCGGGGTGTGCAGGAGGACCGCGTCCTCGTCCCCCACCCGCAGCGTCATGCCGTCCACGACGGGGCGATGCCGCCGGCCCGCGGGGAGCCATGCGAACACTTCGGGATCGAACTGGGCTTCCAGCCCCCCTACCCCGCCGGTGTGGTCGTAGTGGGCGTGGGTGAGGATGATCCGCTCCACGGCCTTCTTGCCGATGCCCTTGGGCTGGGAGCCCATGGTGTCGAGGAAATACGCGAGGTTGCCCGCATCCTGACTGCCCGTGTCGATGAGCGTGTTCCGGTCGCCGGGGGCGTTGTTCTCGCCCAGGACCCAGTAGGAGACGCAGGAATAGTCGGACGGATCCTGGCGGTGGAGGCGGAGGACGCGCATGGTCAGGCCCCCGGCTTCTGGAACAGGGGCAGCCCGGCCTCCACCCGCGGGAAACGGTCCACGAAGGACGGCGGCAGCGCCTGGTCGGCGTCCAGGGCCAGGAACCCGCCGGGCTCCAGGGACTGGTGGAACATCTCCAGCACCCTCACCTGGTCCTCGGGCGTGAAATGCATGAGCACGTTCTTGCAGACCACCAGCGACTGGCCGGTTTCCGGCGGGACGAAGGTGAGCAGGTCGTGCTGGATGTACCGCACATGGTCCCGGAGCTCCTGGACGACCCGGAAGGTGTCGGGCTTCGCGCCCGGCTCGAAATAGAGGTCCTGGAACGCCTGGGGCACCCAGAACACGTCCTGGCGGCTGTACTCGGCGATGCGGATCTGCTCGGCGAACTGGGCGAAGCTGCTCTCCTCGTAGTCCGTGGCCAGGATGTCCAGATTGCGGAACGGAAAGGGCCTCAGCCGGGACGCGAAGAGGATGGCCAGGGTGTAGGGTTCCTCCCCCGTGGCGCAGCCCGCGTCCCACACCCGGATGGACCGCCGGTGGGAAACCGCCGGTACGACCCGCTCACCGATGGCTTTCAGCGCATCGGGATCCCTGAAGAATGAGGTATATGCCATGGATCCACTCGCCCTCGCCCCGCGCAGGTAGTGGTTCGGCCGCCTGTCAGGGATACTTCGACCATAGCCCCCGGGACCCGCTTCACAAAGGGAAAAATCCGTTCTGGAAGGCCCTGCGGCACGAAGGGTTGTCCTGTCGCGGAAACCAGGGCTCACGTATGATGGAGGCATGCGATCACCTCTTCCTGCGGCCGCCCCTCCCCGGAGGGGATCCCACGCGGATCTTTCCGATGCGGGGATGAGGCCTGCCCGTTTGACGGTCCTTCCGGACTGCGGAAGGCGGAACCATGGGCGTTGAGGCCATCCTGCCCGCCGACTTCAAGCTGATGCGGGACTATATCGAGCGGAACTGCGGCATCGTCCTGGGGGAGGAGAAGGCCTACCTCATCGAGACGCGCCTGGCGGGCCTGCTCGCGGAGACCGGCTGCCAGGACTACGGAGCGCTGTACCGCCTGGCCATCGCGGAGACCGGCACGGCCATGCGGGACAAGATCGTCGACGCCATGACCACCAACGAGACCCTCTGGTTCCGCGACGGGCACCCCTTCGAGATCCTCAAGGAAGTCCTGCTTCCCGAGTTCGCCCAGCCCCTGCTAACCGGCATGCGTTTCCGCATCCGCATCTGGTCCGCGGCCAGTTCCACCGGTCAGGAACCCTATTCCATCGCCATCGCCATCCAGGAATACTGCCGGGAACATCCCGGTCTGCGCCCCGACCAGTTCGAGATCATCGCCTCGGACATCTCGCCTTCGGCCCTCTTCCTCGCCCGCGCGGGCCGGTACGATTCGGCCGCCCTGGGCCGGGGCATGCCCGAGGAGCTGCGGGACCGATACTTCCACAAGGACGGCCAGGTCTGGGTCCTGGACGACACCACCAAGAAGATGGTGACCCTGCGCAAGTTCAACCTCCAGGATCCCATGGAACCTCTGGGGCGTTTCGATATCGTGTTCTGCCGCTACGTCACGATCTATTTCGCCGAGGCCTTCAAGCGCAGGATCTTCGAGGGGATCGCGCGGCTCACGGCCCAGGGCGGCTATTTCATCACCAGCGCGGTGGAGAACCTCCAGTCTTCCGAGGACCTCTTCGAGTCACGGCACCACGGCTCCGGAACCTATTACCGCAGCAGGCTCACGTAGCGAGGTCAGGCATGGGCACCCGAATCCTTTCGGTCGACGACTCCACCACCATCCGGCGCATCGTGGGCCGGGTCGCGGCGACCCTGGGCATGGAGATGGACGAGGCCGCCAACGGCATCGAAGCCCTCGCGGTGCTGGAGAAGAAGGGCTCCGAGATCGCCCTGGTGGTGCTGGACGTGAACATGCCGGAGATGGACGGGGCCGAGACCCTGGCCGCCATGAAGAAGGACCCGCGCTTCCAGTCCATTCCCGTCATGATGCTCACCACCGAGTCGGAACGGAGCCGGATCCTGGACTTCATCCACGCCGGCGCGGCCAACTACCTGGTCAAGCCCTTCACCCCCGACGACCTTTCCGCCAAGATCGCCGCCTGCCTGGGCGACTTCTTCTAGGACCCCGCCACAAAGCAGCGGCGGCCGCCCTCCGATTCCACTACCATCGGTACCTATGAGCCTTACCAAGCTGCGGATCCTCATCGTGGACGACACGGCGGTCTACCGCCGGATTCTCACGGAAGTGGTGGAGTCCTTGCAGCTGGACTGCGAACTCACGGCCTGCCCCAGCGGGCGCCTGGCCCTCCAGCGCCTGGACCAGGCTCCGGCGGATCTGGTCCTGCTGGACGTGGAGATGCCCGACATGAGCGGCCTGGAAACCCTCCGGGTGCTGCGCCGGAGCCATCCCGACACCAGCGTCATCATGATCAGCGGCACCACCTCCGCCGCCGCCTCCTACACCCTGGACGCCCTGGCCCTGGGGGCCCTGGAATTCGTGAGCAAGCCCGAAGGCGCCGACGCCGAAGCCAGCCGTGCCGAGCTGCGGGACCTGCTGCGCCCCCTGATCCGCCACGTCCAGACCCGGGCCAACCTCCGCCTGCACCTCCACGATGCCCCCGCA
>DBME01000143.1 GCA_002298155.1 Holophagaceae bacterium UBA706
GGATCAAGCCCGGCGCCGTGGTCCTGGACGTGGGCATCAACCGCGTGGAGGACCTGGCCCTGGGCGAACGCATCTTCCAGGCGGACCCGGGCAAGCTCGCCACCCTGCGCGCCAAGGGCGGCGTCCTCTGCGGCGACGTCCGCTACGCCGAGGCGGCCCTGGTGGCCGGCGCCATCACCCCCGTGCCCGGCGGCGTGGGACCCCTGACCATCGCCGGCCTCATGGCCAACACCCTCCAGGCCTGCCAGGCCCGCTGACCTTTCCACCACCCTTACCCGGAGCCGTCCATGTCCTATGTCCGCCGCGAGGCGTTCCTCCCCTTCACCCGCCCCATGGTTGGGCAGGAGGAGATCGCGGAGATCATCGATTCCATCGAGTCCGGCTGGATCACCACCGGTCCCAAGGCGGCCCGCTTCGAGGAGGAGCTCCAGGCCTACAACGGCGTCCCCCACTGCCTGGTGATGAACAGCGCCACCACGGCCCAGGAGATCACCATGCAGTGCCTGGACCTGCAGCCCGGGGACGAGGTGATCACCACCGCCCTCACCTGGGTCTCCACCCTGAGCACCATCCTCCTGCAGGGCGGCGTGCCGGTGCTGGTGGACATCGACCCGGTGACCCTGAACCTCGATCCCGCCGGGCTCGAAGCCGCCATCACCTCCCGCACCCGGGGCATCATCCCCGTGCACCTCACCGGCCTCCCGGCCCCCATGGACGAGATCTGGCGCATCGCCGCCGCCCACGGCCTGTGGGTGGTGGAGGACGCCGCCCAGGCCATGGGCGCCCACTACCGCGGCCGCAAGATCGGCGCCGACCCGCGTTCCGTGTTCACGGTCTACAGCTTCCACCCCAACAAGAACATGACCACGGGCGAAGGCGGCGGCATCGCCTTCCACGACGACGCCTTCGAGTCACGCATCAAGCGCCTGCGCTTCCACGGCATCGAGCGGGACGCCTGGAAGCGTTTCGCCAAGGAAGGCAGCCCCCACTTCGACGTGACCGAGCCCGCCCGCAAGGCCAACTTCATGGACCTCCAGGCCGCCATGGGCCTCCACCAGATCAAAAAGCTGGACGGGTTCAACGCGCGCCGGGGCGTCCTGTTCAACCGGTACCTGGAGCTCATGAAGGACATGGAGGAAGTGGTCCTCCCCATCCCCGGGGACGACGTGCACCAGCACTGCTTCCATCTCTTCGTGCTGCGCATCCGGCCCGAGAAGGCCGGCATGGACCGGGACACCTTCGTGGCCCGCCTCAAGGACGAGAACATCGGCACCGGCATCCACTACCGCCCCGCCCATGTGCATTCCTTCTACCGGGACTTCTACGAGAAGCGCCCCGACGCCCTGCCCAAGGGCGGGCTGCCCCATACCGAGTGGAGCGGCGACCGGCTCCTGAGCCTGCCCCTGTGGCCCGGCCTGACGGAAGACGACCAGGATCAGGTTGTGGCCGCGATCAGGAAGGTGCTGTCACACTAGCTCCCTAGCCCACACAGATTCCGGGGGGACGGCATGGTCCTAGCGTTTATCCTTACCGCGGTAATGGCCACGCAGCCCCCGGCCTCCGAACGCCCCGGCTGGGTGGAGCGCCTCCCCGAGGCGCCCGGACGCCTCTACGCCATGGGCACCGCCGACCTGGGCGCCCAGGAGGGCCAGTCCATCACCCGGGCCTCGGACCGCGCGCGCCTGGAGGTGGTCGCCCGCCTCCGCGCCACCGTGAAGGGGCAGACCAGCATCTCCACCCGCACCACGGAACTGCAGCGGGAAGGCCAGAAGGCCGTCGGCGCGGGGGAACGGGTCGTGCGGGACGATGTGAGCGTGGGCGCCCGGGCGGAGGATCTGCCCGGCCTCGTCGTGGAACAGACCTTCACGGACCCGGAGGCCAGGACCGTATACGCCCTCGCCTACCTGGACCTCACCCAGGCCGCGACCACCCTCGGCAGCCGGCTTGACCGCATCCACCAGGCCCGGACCCGCCTGGGCAAGGAGCTGAGCCGCAAGGTCCTCTGGAAGCTCCGCCGCATCACCATGGATCTGGATCGCCTCGAGGAGTCCGTGGCCCTCCTGTCCCTCACCGGCGCCGGCCAGGAGCTGCGCCCGGCCCTCCAGGCCGAACGCACGGCTGTCGATCAGCGCATGGATCAGCTGAACCAGGCGGATCTCCCCCCGGTGGACTTCTCCAGGACGGCCATGGCCGTCCGCTCCAACGTGGACCTGCCTCTGGGCGTGGAGGGCTACCTCAAATCGCAGGTGACGGCCTGCGGGCTCCTGTCCCGGGAGATGGATCCGGAGCTGATCCTCGACCTCACCTTCGCGGGTGGGAGCAAGGGCCCCGAATTCATCTTCGCGGACATGGACGTCTACTCGGGCATCACGTACCGCATGGAAGCCAAACTCACCGTGACGGAGAGTGGAGGCGCGCCCATGACCCGGTCCGTGCCGATCGTCATCGTCCAGGGGGATTCCCCCGAGGGGATGGTGAATCAGTTCCGCAGGCAGATAGAGCGATGGCTACCCCGGCTGTTGGGTGAACTCAAGGCCGGGATGCAGTGACTATTCCAGAACCACCCACACGCGGCGGCTGTCCTTGACGCCCTGCACGAGGCTCATCATGGCCTCGGAGAGCTGCTTGCCCTTGGAGGAGCCGTCGGCCAGGTCGACGACCATCACCACGTCCTCGCTCCCGGCGGGGAGGCTGACGCTCCGGGGGAACTCCCGGTCCACCTTGGCGGACTCGGGATGGGACGGGGGATCGGGGATCCGGAACCCGGTACCTTCCTCCAGGGCCTCGGTGCTGGTCCGGAAGAGGGACGCCAGGGCCACGATGGCGGATCCGGAGGGCTTGATCTTGTCCCGTTCCCAGAAGGATATCGAGGCCTGGTCAACTCTCAGGGCTTCGGCCATCTCTTCCTGGGACCATCTCCAGGTGAGGCGCACGGCTTTGATCCGGTCACCAAGGGAGGAGACGGAGAGAGGGGCATCGGAATTAGAATCGAATCGCTTCAATGGATCTCTCCTGCTTTCAAGCTAGATTGACTTACATGCCTCACTTTATGCAACGGCACCATTCTTTGATGAAAAAAGAGAATGCTTTGTTCCAAGATCTCGCAGGAAGCCGGCTGGGTAAAAACCGTCAGACGCGTTCGTGAGGGAGGGTGGGAACGGGTGCATAAAGTGCGGTGCTCGGGTCTACAAGATACAGGTTACTGATCCGTCCCGTATATGCGCAAGCATACGCCTGAATTTGATCCGCGAAACGGGTTTGTTCATAACCGTCCCTGAAAATGGACCCCCACCTCGCGTTGAACGTTGACTCAAGACGCTTGTCCAACCGGATGATTTCCTGCTCCTCCGCCTCGGTCATCCGCTTTGAAGCATCAATCTCCTCATGGAGTTGGTTGGCTTCCAAGTCGAGGGCTTGCAGAGCCTCAGGGGAAAGACGGGGGGCAAGGATATGGCGATGCTCCCGGTTTCTTTTGTATAAATTTTCCATGAGAGATGTTCTCATTTCGGATTTCCGGCGGCTGGACTCCAGGCGGAGGAAATCCTGCAATTCGTTCGCCTGTTCTTCTAGTTGCTCTAGGGTCCAGGCCAATTCCGGGATGAGCAGCATGGTGTGCCACGATACGTTCTTCTTGGAGCGGAGAATGTCACCATATATGTGGTCGCCCACATAAAGGATCTCCTCCCCGTGGGCGCCCAACAAATCTTCCATCCAGAGGGCATTACCGCCGCTGTAGGCGATCTTTTGCCCGGGAAGGGCTTCGGCCGCCGGCTTTTCGAGGAAAAAAGCGGGCTTCCGGGCGCTCACCACGACCAGATCGAAGTAGTCGGTCCACAGGGGCCGGGCGGGGTCCTGGCCGTCCAGGAGGAAGCTGAGCACGCCTTCGGTGAAGGTCCATTCGCTGTTGCTCACGACGAAGAGTTTCTTGCCCGCCCGTTTCCAGCGGTCCAGGGCGGCGGGCAGCTCCGGGTCCCGGAGGATGAAGAACTCCCGGTCCGCGAGGATCTCGGCCTTCATGACGCCGTTCCGGTGGGCCGAGTCGATGGCCCAGCGCACGTCCTGGAAGACCTCCAGGTAGGTGCGGCCCGTGATGGCGCCGGCGTCCACGCCATCCACCAGGACGGCGTAGAGGTGGCCTTCGGGGATCTCGAAGAGGGTGTCGATGCTCCGGAAGCCGCCGGCACGCGAGACCAGGCGGCGGCGGCCGTACACGGCGTCCATCTCCTGGCGCGCCAGGGGGCGGCTTCCGTGGCAGGCCCGGACCACCTGGCGGGCACGGTCCAGCTTGAGGAGGTTCCCGTGGTTCCCGTCCAGGACCAGGCCCCGGATGGCGAAGGAAGGGTCGAAGTGGGTCTCCAGCAGGGAGGCGGGGTAGCCTTTCTCCTCCACCAGCAGCCGGACCGAGTGGCGGTAGGCCAGCTCCTCGATCTCGGGGGACCGGTAGTGGCTCAGGGTGTAGTCCATGTCGAAGCCCACCGCCTGCACGTCACGGAAGTGGAGGTTGCGCAGGGGGAAGACCTTGCGGGCATGGGGCAGCTGGACCTGTTCGCCGGGGTCAAGGAACCGGGGAACCGGCAGGAGGGACGGAATGTTCTTCATCAGTCGACCTTGATGGCGAAGGGTTTGAATCCGTGGTTCCGCAGCTTCTGGATGGAGGCGTCCGCGGCTTCCCGGTTGGTGGCGGTGGAGAGGCGGACCTTATAAAGGCCCTTGTCCTTGATGGTCTCGGCATGGAACCCGGCGGCCTTGGCCTTGGCGAGCATGGCCTTGGCTTCGTTGGCATCGGGGGTGGAGATGAGCTGCAGGGTCCAGTGCGCCTCGGCCTCGGCCTTGGACGGCTTGGCCGGCGCCGCGGGCTTGGGGGGCTCGGGGGCCTTGGCGGGGGGAGGCTCGGGTTTCGCGGGATCCGCCTTGGCCGCCGGAGGTTTGTCCTCGGGCTTGGGGTCCGACGGCTTGTGCGCTTTCTCGAAGCCCGCTCCGGTGCCGGACTGCTCCAGGGCCTTGAGCTGGTCGGCCATGGTGGCCGGGAGCTCCTCCAGCTCCTCGCCGGCGCCCTTGGCCTGGGCGTGGCGCAGGGCGGAACTCTGCTTGCCGACCTGGACGCCCAGGACGAAGCAGAGCGTCAGGAGGCCGACGCCCACCGCGGTGACGAGGAGGATGGCCTGACGACTCAGGATGACGGTCTGGGAATCACGGATTGCCATGGGTGGGATTATAGCGAGTAGGGCGGGGCAAAGCCCGCGGGTTGACGCTATCATCTGGAAGGCGCAGACCTGCCCCGGAACCCTCCATGACCGAACCCTCCTCCTATTTCCTGCCCGTGCTGCTCCTGCTGCTCCTGTCGGCGTTCGTCGGGGCGGCCATCCTCGTGGTGTCGGGGAAGATCCTCCCGGGGCTCCTGAAGCCCGACAACCCGAACCGGCACAAGCTCACGCCCTACGAGTGCGGGGCGCCCCCCGTCCAGCTGGGGGCCCGGCACCGCTACAGCATCAAGTTCTATCTGGTGGCCATGCTCTTCATCCTGTTCGATGTGGAAGCCGCCTTCCTCCTCCCCTGGGCCGTGCAGTACAAGACCCACCTCTGGACCTTCTGGGCCGGGGTGAGCTTCGTGGGGACGCTCCTGGTGGGCTACATCTACGCCTGGGGCAAGGGTGCCCTGAGCTGGGAGCGCTGACATGGCAGGCATCAACCTCGACGATTCGGTGATGACCACCCGTCTGGACGCGGTCGTCAACTGGGCCCGGAAGAACTCCCTCTGGCCGCTGCCCTTCGGCACCGCCTGCTGCGCCATCGAGTTCATGTCCATGATGGCCTCCCGCTACGACTTCTCCCGCTTCGGGGCCGAGGCCCTGCGCTTCTCCCCCCGCCAGAGCGACATGATCCTGGTGCTGGGCACCATCACCAACAAGCAGGCCCCCATCCTGCGCCAGGTGTACGCCCAGATGGCCGAGCCCAAATGGGTGATCGCCGTGGGCGTGTGCGCCTCCTCCGGGGGCATGTACCGTACCTACTCCACCCTCCAGGGCATCGACCGGGTCGTGCCGGTGGACGTGTACGTCCCGGGCTGCCCGCCCCGTCCGGAATCCATGATCTACGGCGCCATGCAGCTCCAGAAGAAGATCGAGAAGGAGACCCTCGCCGGGCGCCGGGAGCACATCGAGCAGTTCTACGAGTCCATGAACCGGCAGGAGGAACTGCAGAAGGCGCGTGGGCTGTCCAACTACCAGGTGGTCCGGGAGATGGTGCTGGAAGCCGGGGACAAGGGCGAACAACGGATCTGGTGAGCTTTTCGAGGATTGAGGCATGGTGACCGACAGCATTGACGAAAAGCTCCCAGGGGCGATCCTGGACCGTCACGACTTCCGGGGCGACCAGACCATCGTCGTGGACCGCGGGCGGCTCCTGGAGGTGGTGGATTTCATCTTCCGGGACGGCTTCCAGCAGCTCATGGACGTCACCGCCGTGGATGGCTACCAGCGCACGCCCCGCTTCGACGTGGTCTACCACTTCCTGAACCTCACCAGCCAGGAGCGCCTGCGCCTGAAGGTGCGGGTGGAGGAGCATGAGTCCGTGCCCAGCCTCGTGAGCCGCTTCAAGTCGGCGAACTGGTCCGAGCGCGAGGTGTGGGACATGTTCGGCATCCCCTTCGAGGGCCATCCCGATCACCGGCGCCTGCTCATGTGGGAGGACTTCCCCGGGTTCCCCCTGCGCAAGGACTTCCCCCTCGATGGCGGCGACGCCTTCTGCAACCAGGACATCGGCGCTTCCTACGCCCCCGACGCGAGATCCCTGAATGCCTGAGACGAAGATGGACACCGGCCAGCTCCTAGCCCACTCCGACGGCGACCGCATGATCGTCAACATGGGCCCCTCCCACCCCGTGACGCACGGCACGCTCCACATCGTCCTGGAGCTCGAGGGCGAGATCGTGGCCAAGGCCACCCCCAACATCGGCTACCTCCACCGGGGCGTGGAGAAGCTGGGTGAGAGCCTCACCTACCAGCAGTTCATCCCCCTCACGGACCGGCTGAACTACTGCAGCTCGCTCATGAACAACGTGGGCTACACCCTCGCCGTGGAGAAGCTCCTGGACATCCAGGATCCGCCCCGGTCCCGGGTGCTGCGCGTCCTCTGCTCGGAACTGGCCCGCATCGGCGACCACCTGGTGTGCATCGGCATCAACGCGGTGGACATCGGGGCCTTCACGGCGTTCCTCTACCTCTTCAAGGAACGCGAGACCATCTACGACCTGTTCGAGATGATGGCCGGCCAGCGGCTCCACTCCAGCTTCACCCGCATCGGCGGCCTGTTCCGGGACATCCCCGCGGAATTCGAGCCCCTGTGCGAGCAGTTCCTGGAATCCTGCCCCAGGGCCATCGACGAGATGGAGAACCTGCTCACGCACAACCCCATCTGGGCGGACCGCACCAAGGGCGTGGGCGCCATCACCCCCGAGAACGCCATCAGCTGGGGCTACACCGGTCCCTGCCTGCGCGCCGCGGGCGTGGCCCAGGATCTGCGGGTGGCCCAGCCGTACCTGGACTACGAGACCTACACCTTCGACGTGCCGGTGGGCACCACGGGCGACGTGTACGACCGCTACCTGGTGCGGACCGAGGAGATGCGGCAGTCCCTGCGCATCGTCCGCCAGTGCCTGGACCGGCTCAAGGAGATCGGCCCCGGGCCGGTCATCGTGGACGACTACAAGATCGCCCTGCCGCCCAAGGAGAAGGTCTACACCCGCATGGAGAGCCTGATCCACCACTTCAAGCTCATCATGCACGGCATCGACATGCCGGTGGGCGAGGTGTACAGCGCCACCGAGGCGGCCAACGGCGAGCTGGGGTTCTACCTCGTCTCGGACGGGACCAAGGCGCCGTACCGCATCCATGTGCGTCCGCCGTGCTTCCCCATCTTCAGCAGCTTCGATGAGCAGGTGAAGGGCCGCCTGATCGCGGACGCGGTGTCCGTCATGGGGGCCATGAACATCATCGCGGGCGAGATGGACCGGTAGGGGTTTTGGATTGGGGGCTTGGTCCGGCCGGAACTTGGGGTTCGGTGGCTTCAGGTAAAAAGCACGTACGCTGAGTTACGCCGAGGCGCTGAGTTTCGCT
>DBME01000252.1:0-155 GCA_002298155.1 Holophagaceae bacterium UBA706
CCTGGGGCGGCCGGGGAGGACGGGGGCCGCGGTCGGGACGGGGACCCGCGGGGGGCCGCTGGCCGCCGCCGCCGGGCAGCAGCGCCTTGATGGAGAGGCCGATGCGCTTGGACTTGAGGTCCACCGCCAGGACCTTCACCCGCACCGCCTGGCCA
>DBME01000252.1:160-3694 GCA_002298155.1 Holophagaceae bacterium UBA706
GTGCACGAGGCCGTCCTGGTGGACACCCACGTCCACGAAGGCGCCGAAGTCGGTGACGTTCGTGACGATGCCCTGCAGCTCCATGCCCACTTCCAGGTCGGAGGGCTTGTGGACCCCCTCGCGGAAGACCACGGCCTCGAAGCGCTGGCGGGGGTCGCGGCCGGGCTTCTTGAGCTCGGCGATGATGTCCTTGACCGTCTCGACGCCGAACTGGCCGTCCACGAACAGGGCCGGATCCAGGGCGTCCAGCACGGCGTCGTTGCCGGTGAGCTCGGGCAGGGCGCGGCCGGTGATCTGGCAGATGCGCTGGACCACGGGGTAGCTCTCGGGGTGCACCGCCGAGGCGTCCAGGGGGTTCTCGCCGTCCCGGATGCGCAGGAAGCCCGCAGCCTGCTGGAAGGCCTTCTCGCCGAAGCGGGGGACCTCCATCAGCTGCTCCCGGTGCCGGAAGGCGCCGTTGGCGAAGCGGTGCTGCACGATGTGCTTGGCCAGGCTCTCGCCGATGCCGGCCACGTAGGACAGCAGGCGGTAGCTGGCGGAATTCAGGTCGACGCCCACGCGGTTCACGCAGGACTCCACCACCTCGTCCAGGCCCTTCTTGAGGGCGGTCTGGTTCACGTCGTGCTGGTACTGGCCCACGCCGATGGACTTGGGCTCGACCTTCACCAGCTCGGCCAGGGGATCCTGGAAGCGCCGGGCGATGGAGATGGCGCCGCGCACGGTGACGTCCTGCTCGGGGAATTCCTCCCGGGCCACGTCGGAGGCGGAGTAGACCGAGGCGCCGGCCTCGCTCACGGCCACGCAGAGCACGGCGTCGCGGCCGGAGTCGCGCAGCCACTCACGCACGAAGGCTTCCGCCTCGCGTCCGCCGGTGCCGTTGCCGATGGCCACGGCCTCGATGGGGAACTTGGTGGCCAGCTGCTCCAGGATGGCGCGGCTGCCCTCCAGGTCCCGCTTGGGCTCCAGGGGGTAGATGGTGGCCGTCTCCATGAACTGACCCAGCCGGTTGATGATGGCGAGCTTGCAGCCGGTGCGGATGCCGGGGTCGACGCCCAGGGTGCACAGCTGGCCCGCGGGGGGCGCCAGCAGCAGGTGGTCGAGGTTGGTCTGGAAGACCTTGATGGCTTCGAGGTCGGCCTTCTTCTTGGCCTCCACGCGCACGTCGGTCTCGATGGTGGGCGCCAGGAGCCGGTCGAAGGCGTCCCCGCACACGTCGTGGAGCATGATCCGGTAGGCCGCCCCGGGAACCGCGGGCACCTTCGAGACCAGCTCGGTCACGAGGCGTTCCCGGTCCACGGTGAGCTTGACGGTGAGGATCTCCTCCTTCTCCCCGCGGCGCACCGCCAGGACCCGGTGGCCGGGCATCTTCTTGAGGGGCTCCTGGAACTGCCAGTAGGGCTTGAAACGCAGGGCCTCGGGGGCGTCCTTGCGCTCCTCGCGCAGCTCGGCCTTGAGCAGGCCGGTCTCCTGGAAGACCTGGCGCAGCCAGGCCCGGACGTCGGCGTCTTCCGCGAGGCGCTCGGCCAGGATGTGGCCCGCGCCCTCCACGCACTTGGAGGGGGTCTCGATGCCTTCCTGGTCCTCCTTGACGAAGGGCGCGGCCAGCATGAGGGGATCGGCGCCGGCGGCGTCGGTGAGCAGGGCCTCCAGCAGCGGCTCCAGGCCCCGTTCGCGGGCGTCGGTGGCCTTGGTGCGCTTCTTGGGCTTGTAGGGCAGGTAGAGGTCCTCGAGGTCCGTCTTGGACCAGGCGCCTTCGATGCGGGCCTTCAGTTCGGGCGTGAGCTTGCCCTGCTTGTCGATGGTCTTGAGGACGGTCTCGCGGCGCTCCAGGAGCTCCTTGAAATACGCGAGCCGCTCTTCGACGGCGCGGATGGCGACCTCGTCCAGGGAGCCGGTGGCCTCCTTGCGGTAGCGGGCGATGAACGGCACCGTGTTGCCCTCGTTGAGGAGGGCCGCAATGGCCGCCACCCCTGCCCGCGGCAGGGACAGTTCCTGACAAATCCTATCGACCAGCAACTCCACGGCACATTCCTTTCGGTCACCTGGGAGGTGAAAAAGGAATCATACCCTAGAATTACCGCGAGCCCGCGGGTGGGCCGATTCGTAAGTCCTGGCAAGGCTTTCCAGGTCGAGATGGGTATAACGCTGGGTGGTGCTGAGACTGGCGTGCCCCAGGAGTTCCTGGATCGCCCGCAGGTCCATGCCGTGATTCAGCAGGTGCGTGGCGAAGCTGTGCCGCAGGGCGTGGGGGCTCACCCGGGCCCGCAGGGCGGCCGTGTCCAGGGCCTTGGCCAGGAACCCCCGGACGCTGGTGGGGGTCAGGCGACCCCCCCGCTGGTTCAGGAAGAGGGCCGGGGTCGGGGGCAGGCTCTTGGCGGCGAGCCAGGCCTTGCGGTGCCCCAGGTAGGTCTCCAGCACCGCGCAGGCCTTGTCGTGGAAGGGGACCAGGCGCTCCTTGGCGCCCTTGCCCAGGACCCGCAAGGTGCGTTCCTCCATGAGGAGGTCCTGGAGGTCCAGGCCCGTGAGTTCGGACACCCGCAGCCCGGCGGCGTAGAGGAGTTCAAGCAGGCAGCACAGGCGGGCGGTGGGAAAATCGACGGGTTCTCCCAGGTCCAGCAGCGCATTGCTCTCCCCCTCGGTGAGAAAGGCCGGGAGCCGTTTGGGCAGTTTCGGGTTGCGCAGGCCCGAGGCCGGATCGGCCCCGATGCGCCGGGTCTCGAACAGCCAGGCGAAGAAGGACCGCGTGGTGGAAAGGATCCGTGCCTGGCTGGCCGGATCCAGGCCCCGCTCCCCCAGGTCCAGGGCGAACCCCCGCAGGGTCCGCGGCTTGACCGCCCAGTCCGGCCACCCCTGCCCCGCCGCGAAGACCAGCAGCTTGCCCAGGTCCGCCCTGCGGGCCCGCAGCGTGTGGGGGGAGACTCCGCGCGCCCGCTGCTCCAGCTCAAAGGCCGCGACGGCTTCGGCGAGGGCGGGGAATTCGGAGGGCTTTTCCATGGGCGTCCTGGAGTTACCTGATACCATGCCACGATCGCGGCCCCGGGAGACAATTCGTTGGTAACCACCATTCCTGAACTGTTCTACAAGGCCCTGGAAAGGGACTACGCCACCGCCCTGGCCTACCGCACGGACGCCGGCTACGTATCCATCTCCCACCGGGAGCTCCAGGCCCGGGTCGAGCGTTTCGCCCTGGCCCTGGAGGCCCATGGCATCCGGGAAGGCGACCGGGTGGCCATCCTCGCCGAGAACCGCCCCGAATGGGCCATCGCGGACTACGCCTGCGCGGCGTCCCGCATCGTCTCCGTGCCCGTGTACCCCACCCTGAACCTGCCCCAGACCGCCTACATCCTCCAGCACAGCGCCAGCCGGTGGATCCTCTGCTCCACCCCCGAGCAGCTGGCCAAGGTGCTGGATCTGTGGACCACCCTGCCCGGCCTGGAGGCCGCCGTGCTCATGGCCGGGGAGCCCCCCGCGGGCCACGGCCGCACCGTGCTGAGCTGGGCCGACCTCATGGCCGAGGGCGAGGCCCTGGAGGCC
>DBME01000006.1 GCA_002298155.1 Holophagaceae bacterium UBA706
CCAGGCGGCGGCAGGCCTGGGCCGCGTCCACCTGGAGGTTCCGGCGCCGGGCCTCGGCCTGCACCGCGTCCAGGAACAGGGCGTGGGCCCGCCGGCCCTCCTCGGCGCCGCCCACCCAGAAG
This sequence comes from Holophagaceae bacterium UBA706, assembly GCA_002298155.1. GTDB lineage: Bacteria > Acidobacteriota > Holophagae > Holophagales > Holophagaceae > Mesoterricola. The sequence continues at coordinate 123 of DBME01000006.1, forward strand.
ACCACCTGGGGGGTGGAGCACGCGGCCTGGTCGAAGGGGAAGAAGTCGTTGAAGAAACGCGCGGCCAGCCCCTGCCGGTCCTCGGATCCCAGGGCGAGGAAGGGCGAGGCCTTCAGGACCGCGAAGGAGAACTTGCTGGCGAAGCTGCGCTCGCTGGCGTGGGGGTTGAGGGGGACTTCCCGCAGTGCGGCCACGGTGGCGTCCCCGCCCCACACGATGCGGTGGAGGCACCACCGGGAGAAGACCTCCGATACCGGGGCGTCGTGCGGGTAGGTGACGAAACGGTTCTCCGCCGCCAGGACCGGGTGGTCCGCTGCCGTGAGGTCCAGGGCCCGGAGCAGGGCGTCCACTTCGGGGGCCCGCTCTCCGGAAAGGCGGATGACGTTGGCGTTCCCGCAGAGGAAGGCCAGGGCCCAGGAGTAGAGGAAGAGGGTGTCCACGTTGGCGGGAGCCACGTGGAAGACGCGGCCCGCGGGCACCCGGAGGACGCCGGGCTCGGCCTGGAACCGGGAAGCGTAGGCCGTGCGCAGGCGCTCGAGGCCGGCACGGCGCATCCAGAAGGCCGCGGCCACGAAGGGGGGCGCGTTCCGGAAGCCGGGATCCGTGAGGAGCCGCGCCGAAAGGGCCGCCACCGCGTCCATGCGGTCCTGGGAAAAGGGCGGGGATGGAGGGTGGACCTCCTCCAGGAAGGCGGCCAGCGAACCCGGGCCGGCGGGGGCCAGCACCTCGACCCTGGACAGTGTCCCGTGCGCGTTCGTCATGGCTCCACCCGCGTTCCCGTCTCCACCGTGTCGCTGCAGCCGCGGATCTCCGCGCGGGGGACGCGGCCGAGGAATTCGAAGTGCCTGCCCAGCATGCCCAGCCCGGGCGTGTCCACGCCCCGGATGACGCCCAGGTCCTCGGTGAGGATGCTGTGGCCCGGGTAGCTGCGGGGGAGGCAGCTGAGCACCTGGATGAGGCCGGGCGTGCCGTCCTCCACGGGCCGCAGGGTGGCCGGGTCGCGGATGATGATGTCCGAGAAGACGGGGGCGTGGAGGTGGTGGAGGGGGTTCTCGAAGAACACGCCTCCCACTTGCTCGACCATCCCGTAGAAGTTGATGACCGTCCCGAGGTTCGCCACCCGGAGGAGGCCTTCGCGGAACTGCTCGGGGCTCACGGCCCGGTCCTGGAGCTTCTTCCAGCCGCCGGAATGGACCAGGAGGCCCCGGCCCAGGTCCACCTTCCGGCCCAGGCGCTCCAGGGTCTCCACCAGGCCCTGCCACACCATGAAGGTGAACCCGAAGAGCAGGATCCTCGGGGCGCTGGTGGCCGCCAGGTAGGCCTCCAGGCCCTCCAGGTCCAGTGAGAGGTCCTCCCGGAGGGCGTAGAAGGGGCGGTGGCCGAACTGGGACATGCCCAGGATCCCGGCGCCCCGGGCCGAGAAGGAGGTGCGGTCCCGCACCACGCCCGGGTGGTCGAGGATGACCATGGGCAGGCGGGAGGTGCCCACGAAGTGCTGGACCACCTTCACCAGGGCCGTGGCCTGGAGGCCCGCGGTCTCCTTGTCCAAGTGGATGCGGCTGGCCTTTTGGCCCGTGGTGCCGCTGGAGGTGAGGACCTTCTGCACCTCCTCGTCGGGGACGCTCTTGAGGAGATGGTCCTTGAACAGCGCCACGGGCAGGAAGGGCACGTCCGCGAGGGTGCGTATCTCCCCGGGGAAGACGCGCTCCAGGATGCGGGCGTAGGGTTCGCAATGGCGCCGGTGATGGTCCGTGAGCTCCTGGAGAAGGGGCAGGAGCAGGGCTTCCTTCTCAGGCTGGGCGACCCCGTAGGGGGGAACCTGGAGGAGCTCGGAGGCCGTGGGGTGCATGATCAGGCCTGCAGGGCCGAGTAGTTTTTCTTGCCGTTGTTAGTGCGGGGCAGGGCGTCCACGAGGTGGACCACCACGGCCTTGGGCGGCACGCCCAGCCGCTTGGCAACGAAGGCGCAGGGGGCGTGGGGATCGTCGATGCCCTTGGCTTCCAGGAAGACGTCCAGGAGGTCGTGGCCCTCTTTCACTGCGGCGGAGACCTTGAACTCGGCCTCCAGGGAGCGCTCCACGTCGTCGAGGCTCACGCGCTTGCCGAAGAGCTTGGCGAAGCGGTTCAGGCGCCCCACCAGCCGGAAGAAGCCATCCTCGTCCGCCACGGCCAGGTCGCCCGTGGGCAGGACGCCCTTGAGCACATCGCCCTGCCGGAGGTCGTCGGCGCACTCGGCGTAGCCCATCATGACGTTGGGCCCCTCGTAGACCATCTCCTGGCCCTCCTCCACGCCCGGGACGGGGCGCAGGGTGAGCTTGCCGCCGGGGATGGGGATGCCGATGGAACCGATCTTCTCCGCAAGGCGTCCGGGGGGGACGTACGAGATGCGGGCGGTGGCCTCGGTCTGGCCGTACATGACCACCAGGCGCTTGCCGGCGTTGGCGGCGAGCTCGTGGAAATGGAGGATGTGCGCCTTGCCCAGGCCGCCGCCGGCCTGCGTCAGGGTGCGCAGGGAGGGATGGCGCGCCGGGTCGAACTTGAGGCGGTGGAGCATCTCGTACATGAAGGGGATGCCGGCGAAGGAGGTGCAGCCCTCCCGGTCGAACACCGCCCAGAACTCAGGTCGGATGAAGGAATGGGTGGTGAGCACGAGGGTGCCGCCGGAGACCAGGTGGGAGTTCAGGACGGAGAGCCCGTACGAGTAGTACATGGGCAGGCTCTGGATGGCCCGCTCTCCGGGACCCAGTTCCAGGTACTCGGCGATGGAGACGGCGTTGGCGCGGACATTGGCCTCCTTCAGGCGCACCAGCTTCGGGCTCCCCGTGGACCCCGAGGTGGGCAGGAGGACCGCCAGATCCTCGTGGAGGGGGTAGGGCTCCGGACCCTGCCAGACGCGGTACGTGGGCGCCACGGCCAGGGTGCCGCGGTCCCCGTAGTCCGGGAACTCGAGGCCGGCGGGTGCGAGCAGCATGGCGGGGCGGTAGGCGGAAAGGAGGAATTCCAGGGGGGCGGTGGGGTCCACCAGGAGGAGTGGAAGCCCCGCCTCCAGGCAGCCCAGGTACAGGCGGACGAAATCGGCCGTGTTCGTGGAGAGGAGGAAGACCAGGGCCCGTTCCTGGAGGCCGGCCAGCTCCCGGCCCGCGCCGGCCGCGTCGCGGAGCAGCTCGGCGTAGCTGAGGCGGACGCCCGACTCGTCGTCGATTACCGCCGGGGCGGGACCGTCGAATCTCCGGATCAGGTCAAGCATGTTCACGTCGTTCATAACGCCTCGCGCGCCGGCCCGGGTTTCAGGACAGCATTCCTCCGTCGACCCCCAGGACCTGGCCGGTCATGTACCCGGAAAGGTCCGATGCCAGGAAGAGGGCGACCTTGGCGATGTCGTCGGGGGTGCCGATCCTCCCCATGGCAATGCTGTCCATGCGCTTGCGGTACCACTCCGGGGCCAGGCCGCGGGTCATGTCGGTGTCGATGAAGCCGGGGGCGAGGGCGTTGACGCGGATGCCCTTGGGAGCGAGTTCCTTGGCGATGGAGAGGGTGAACCCCACGACCCCGCCCTTGGAGGCGCTGTAGGCGGCGGTGCCCTCCATGCCGCGGGTGCCCGCGATGGAGGCAACGTTGACGATGCTGGACCCGGGGCCCATCATCCGCACGCAGTACTGGGTCACGTTGATCAGGGCCAGGAGGTTGGTCTCCAGGGTGTCCCGGCTCTGGTCCATGGAGATCATGCCCAGGAGCCCCTGCTGCACCACGCCGGCGTTGTTCACCAGGACGTCAATGGCCCCTCCGGCCTTCTTGCAGGCCCCGAAGAGGTTCCGGATGAAGGCGGCGTCCCGGATGTCGCCCACGTGGGCCGTGGCGCGCACGCCGAATTCGGCCTCGAGCTCCGCCGCCACCGCGGTGAGGCCTTCGCTGCGGGCGCAGAGGTGCAGGGCGGCCCCATTGGCGGCGAAGCGCCGGGCGGTTGCCAGGCCGATACCCCGGCTGGCACCCGTGATCAGTGCGGTCCTGCCCTGGAGCATCAGAACGCCACGCCGTACTTCGCCAGCACCTCGCGGGCCTTGGCGAAGGAGCTGAGGTCGATGATGTCGTCGGTGTCCAGCATCAGGTCGAAGGCGGTTTCGATCTCGTTCATGAGGGTCATGTGCCCCACGGAGTCCCATTCGCGGATGGTGTTGTAGCTCAGGCCGTCGGTGACGGCCTCCGGGGCGAGCCCGAGCGCCTGGACGAAACATCCGCGGAGTTTTTCGAGGTTGGACATGAAACTCCCTCTCCCTGGCGGTATTCCCTCAATGCTACTCCACTTTCCCGGCCCGCACGGGGCCCGGTCAGACTTTCGTGACGATGTACTCGGAGTAGAGGGAATCAACATCCCGCGCGGTGACGGGGTCCTCAACCGCGGCCTTGCCGGTGTTGAAGAAGAACCGCCGCTCCCCCTGGTAGACCACGGTCCCGAAGATCCGCCGCCCGTCCAGGAAGCGTTCGTCCACCAGGAGCCCCACGGCGCGCTGGCGCAGGCAGAGCGCGGCCCGGATCCGGCCGATGGCGCGCGCGAACACGGGCACGTTGCCGATGTGGTGGATGAGCACGAAGGGGAGGTGCTTGCGGGTGACCCGCGTGAAGACCACGTAGCAGCCCTCTCCGCCGTCCTCTACGTAGAGGTGACCGCATTTGTACGGCAGGTGGTCCCGGAAGATGCGAAGTTCCTCGCCCTGGAGCCGGGCTTCCACCTCGCCGGCCAGGAAGTGCAGCCGGGGCCCCCTTCCGGGCAGGCCGATCCAGGGCAGGGGCGGGATGATGTGGCACCGGTGGTCCAGCTCGGGCCACTTCAGGCGGTCGTAGAGGGGGGTCACGGCCGGGGTGGGCGTGAAGGTCGTGAGGGTGCAGTCGGGCAGCTTCAGCACCTGGAAGAGCAGGGAGAGGCTCTGGGGGCCGCGGTAGGGGGGCTGCACGATCCAGTGGCTGATGTTCACGAACCGCCGCGGGGTTCCCCGCACGGGCCGGGTGGCGAAGATGAGCCCGATGAACCCGACGATGACGCCGTCGTCGACCATGGCGAACCCGTGCCAGTCCTCGGCCGAATCCCACTGCCGGATGAAGAGCCGCCGGTAGTCCTCCCGGGTCAGTTCGGCGCTGCGGAACTGGACCAGGAGGGAGGTGTAGACCTCCTCGAAGTCCGCGGCCGTGACCTTCCGGATGGTCACCACGGGGCGCCTCCGGGGTTCACAGGGTCACCACCCGGCGGAGGCGGTTCTCCAGGGCGGGGATGGTGCCGCTGAACCAGAGCTTCATGAAGGGGAGGTTGCGCCCTTCCCGTTCGCCGGACACCAGGTTGCGGGGCAGGCAGGTGAGGTGGTCCCGGTGCTCGGGGAACACGTTGGCGGGACGGGTGGTCACCGCCGTGAGGT
>DBME01000441.1 GCA_002298155.1 Holophagaceae bacterium UBA706
AACCCTCCCCCGGCAATGCCCCCGTGCGCGAGCAGGGGCAAGCCGCCACGACGCTGCCGCCCGAAACCGAGGCAGCCGTGGTGATCACCCGCCCGCAGCAGGAGTCGACGCCCCATCAGGCCGGCCGTCCCCTCCCTGCGCTGAACGAGCCGGCCACGGACGGGAGTACGGAGATCACTGCCCATCCGCAGCCGGAACGGACCGCCCAGGGTCCGGCAGCGGGTCAGCCTACACAGCGCCCGGAGGTTGCCGACCCGCGGGCGGCATCGGTTATCCGGGACCAGCTGGCGGCCCTGAACAGCGGCATAGTCACCTGGAACGGCGAGGCATGGCCGGGACAGCGGATGCAATGGCAGGTCGAAGACCGGGAAGCGCGGCATCGCGACACCCCGGAAGGGAGATGGCACAGCGAATTGCGGGTCGACCTGCCGAACCTGGGGCGGGTCACCACCGCGCTGAAGGTCCGGGGCAAGGAGCTGCATATCTCGTTCACCGCCGACACCGACACCACGTCAACGCTCATGCAGCAGGAAGCCGTCCGCCTGGAGGAACGTCTCGCCGCGGCAGGACTGAAACTGGCAAACCTGGTAATCCGTCATGGCAAAAAAGAGTGACCGCGAACGACAGGCTGCCGCACTCGCCTACAAAGCGGGTGATTACGCCCCGCGGGTTGTTGCCAGGGGCCGCGGCATGGCCGCCGAGGCCATCATCGCCCTGGCGCGGGAATCGGGCGTGTATGTGCACGAATCACCGGAGTTGGTCACCCTGCTGATGAAGGTGGATCTCGACCACTTCATCCCGCCGGAACTCTATGTTGCGGTGGCCGAGATCCTGGCCTGGCTCTACTGGCTGGAACACGGCAAACCCGATGAGCCGCACGCCCCCTCCTGAGCAGCGTGCCGCCTTTATCCCTACATTCTGCAGTGTGCCGCAGCAGGCCCGTCTCCCCATTTCCTTCTTAATTGTCGTCACTTATCAATGCTTTTCAGTTGACCATAGCGCGCTGTTGCGCTATTAGTATAATCCCGTTTTACAATTTATCTGGGAGGAAGACATGTCACTTGTCGAACAAATCAAAAGCAAGGCCAAAAAGAATCTTAAAACCGTAGTTCTCCCCGAAAGCTATGACGAGCGGATGCTCTTTGCCGCTCAGCAAATCGTGGAACAAGGTTTGGCAAAGATTGTCATTCTCGGCAATCCTGATATGGTATCGGCGGCAGCCTCCGCCAAGGGGATCAACCTGGCTGGGGTTGAGATCATCGAACCGGCAACGGCACCGCGTCTTGCTGCCTACATCGACGAGTTTGTTGAACTCCGGAAGAGCAAGGGCCTTACCCGCGAAGAGGCGCAGAAGCTCCTGACCGCAAAGGACAATCTCTACTTTGCCGGCATGATGGTGCGCACCGGTGACGCCGACGGCGAGGTTGCCGGCGCAACCGGCACTACCGGCGATGTGCTGCGGGCTGCCTTTCAGACCGTCGGCACCGCTCCGGGGATCAAGACCGTCTCCTCGTTTTTCCTGATGGTGACCAAGACCCCGTCATTCGGCGAGAACGGCATCCTGCTGTTCCTGCTGGCCGCCCTGATCGCCTGCGCGATCTTCGTCCCCAACTTCGTCAGCGCCTACAACCTCAGGAACCTGACGCTGCAGGCCACCGACCTGCTGATCATCTCCTGCGGCCTCACCTACGTGGTCCTGAACGGCGGCATCGACTTCTCGGTCACCTCGGTGATGGCGCTCGGCAGCGTGACCGGCGCCTACCTGATGGCGCTGTCGCCGCTGAAGGACCAGCCGGCCCTCTCCATCCCCCTCGCCATCGTGGCCATGATCGCCATCGGCGGCCTGGTGGGGGCGCTCAACGGCCTGGCCGTCGCGGTCCTCAAGATGCCGAGCTTCATCGCCACGCTGGGGACGCAGCTCGGAATCTCGGGCGTGGCCATCCTCTTCGCCCGCACGGTGTCGCCGCGCTCCTCCATCAACGGCCTGCCGGACGCCTTCCTCTGGCTCGGCGGCTCGGGCGACTCGTTCCTGGTGCCGGTGGCCGTGGCGGTCGCCATCCTGGCGCTCTCCCACTGGCTCCTCACCCGCACCGTCTTCGGGCGGCGGATCTTCTCCATCGGCACCAACCCGCGGGCGTCCTTCATCTCGGGCATGCCGGTCCGGCGCACGGTCTTCCTGCTCTGCCTCCTCAGCGGCCTCTACGCCGGGGTGGCCAGCGTGATCGCCACCAGCCGCAACGAGGCCGGGATCCCCTCGCTGGGCGACAAGATGTTCATCAGCGTCATCGCCAGCATCGTCATCGGAGGGACGTCGATCGCGGGCGGGTCGGGCGGCTTCAAGCAGACGCTGGTGGGGGTGCTGCTCATCACCCTCATCAACAACGCCATGAACCTGCTCGGCATCGAGTGGTACATCACCATGATCTTCCAGGGCGCCCTGATCCTCGTGGCGGCGTTCCTCGACCAGATGCTCCGGGCCGCGCGGGCCTGAGCGCGCCGCCGACCGTCCGGGCGCAGGAGCCGATCGTGCAAGGCGAGCCGATGCTGCGGATGCAGGAGATCGACAAGTCCTTCGCCGGCGTGCGGGTCCTCTCCCGCGTGTCGCTGGAGCTGGGGCGGGGCGAGATCCTGGGGGTCGTCGGCGAGAACGGCGCCGGCAAGTCCACCCTGATGAACGTCCTGGGCGGCGTCCTGCGCATGGACGCAGGGGCCATGGTCCTCGACGGCAAGCCCTACGCCCCCGCCTCGCCCAAGGAGGCGAGCGACGCCGGCGTGGCCTTCATCCACCAGGAGCTCAACCTGTTCTCGAACCTCACGGTGGCCGAGAACATGTTCCTGGACCAGTTCCCCACCGGGTTCGCCGGCAGGATCCGCTTCGGCCAGATCCGGAAGGCCGCGGCGGAGTACCTGACCCGCTACGAGGTCCCGGCCCGCCCCGACACCCGGATCGAGGCGCTGCCGATGGGCGCCCGGCAGATGGTGGAGATCGCCAAGGCGGTCTCGTTCGACTCCGACGTGCTGATCATGGACGAGCCTACCTCGGCGCTGAGCGAGACGGAGGTCAGCCATCTGTTCCGCATCATTCGCCAATTGCGCGCGCAGGGCAAAGGCATCGTCTACATCACGCACAAGATGGACGAGGTGTTCGCCATCACCGACGAGGTGAGCGTCTACCGGGACGGCGAGTTCCTGGTGCGGGAGGACGAGGAGTCCCAGGAGATCTTCGTGCTGCTCACGGGGGCCCTGGTGGTGGAGCGCGACGCCGGCGTCCCCGGAACCCCGCCCGCGGTGCTGGCCTGCATCTCCGCCGAGGACGGCGTGGCCATCGTGGGCGAGATGGCCTACCTGGGCGCCCTGCGCCGCACGGCGTCGGTGCGCTGCTCGGGCATGACCCGCGTGCTTTGCCTGCGGCCCGAGCACATCGACCGGATCATCGACGGCTTCCCCATGCTCACCCGGGTGATCTGCACGCAGTTCTCCCGCCGGCTCCAGGAGACCCTCCAGGCCCTGTCGCGGTTCCAGGCCCGCTTCGCCCTGAACCCCGGCCGCAAGGTGGCCCAGGACGGCGACGTCCTGTTCGCCCGGGGCGATTCCGCCCCCGAACAATTCATCACGGGACCGGGCGCCGTGCGCCTGGAGCGGGATGGGGCCCCGCCGGAGGTCCTGGGACCCGAGGCCTTCCCCCAGGGCTTCCTGGACCTGGACGCCTACCTGGGGGGCCGCCCCCACGCCGCCACCGCCAGGGTGGAAGGCATGGCCTTCCTGGCCGTGCTGGGGCTGGAGGACCGGCCCGCGGTGGTGCGCACCTTCCCGGAGCTGGCGATCGAAGTCCTGGAACGGGGCCGGGTCGCGCAATAATAGCTCCACGGCGCAATCCTGCGGCGGAGGCGGGAGGGCGGTTGGAGGCAACGGAGAATCCACGGCGCTGGGCCCTGCTGGCCCTCACCTCCGTGGGGGCCTTCATGGCGCCCCTGGACGGCTCCATCGTGTCCGTGGCCCTGCCCCGCATGGGTCCCGCCCTGCACCTCACCTACGCGGCCTCCCTGTGGGTGCAGGCGGCGTACCTCCTGGCCATGGCCGTGACCCTCATCCCCTTGGGCCGCCTGGCCGACCAATGGGGCAAGGTGCGCTTCTATCAGGCGGGCATCGCCATCTTCACCCTGGGCTCCCTGGCCGCGGCCCTGTCCGTGAGCGGCGCCTGGCTCGTGGCCAGCCGCGTCCTCCAGGGCATCGGCGGAGCCTTGCTGAGCGCCACCTCCGCCGCCATCGTCACCAGCGCCTTCCCGCCCCGGGAACGGGGCCGGGCCGTGGGCATCAACGTCATGGCCGTCTACGCGGGCCTCAGCGTGGGGCCGCCCCTGGGCGGCTACCTGGTGGACCACTTCGGCTGGCCGTGGATCTTCCTGGTGAACCTGCCGGTGGGCCTGGCCACCTTCCTGTGGGGCTGGCACCTCCTGCCCGCGGCCGAAGCGCGGCCCGGCCGGGGCGACCGCATGGACCTGCGCGGGGCGCTCCTCATGGGCGTCATGCTCGCGGCCCTCATCGTGCCGCTGACCTTCTCCTCCGAGTGGGGCTTCCGGTCGCCGCTCACCTGGGGCATCCTCGCCGTGGCGCCCTTGGCCTTCCTGGCCTTCCTTGCCGCCGAACACCGCGCGCCGTCGCCCATGATGGACCTGGACCTCATCCGCCGGAACCGCCTCTTCGCCACCGCCAACCTCGCCGCCCTCCTCAACTACTGCGCCCTCTACGCCGTGAGCGTCCTCACCGCCGTGCAGCTCCAGCTGGTCATGGGCCATCCGGCCAAGGTGGCCGGCTGGGTGATGATGGGCCAGCCCGTCATGCAGACCGTGCTCAGCCCCTTCTCGGGCCGCCTCAGCGACCGCATCGGCTCCCGCACCCTGGCCACCGCGGGCATGGTGTTCGTGGCCCTGGGCATGGCCCTGCTGGGCCTGGTGGGCCGCCACGCCACCCTGCCCCAGGTGGTGGGCGCCCTGGCCGTGGTGGGCCTGGGCATGGCCGCCTTCAGCGCCCCCAACACCAGCGCCATCCTGGGCAGCGTGGACCGCAGCCAGCTGGGCGTCGCCAGCGCCTTCCTCGCCACCATGCGCGTCACGGGCCAGGCCCTCAGCGTGGCCTTCCTGGGCGGCATCGCCGCCAGCCGCCTGGGCAGCGGGGGCTGGCGCATGCTTCTCCGCCAGGCCTCGGGCTCCGCCGCCGACGCCTTCGCCTGGGGCTACCGGGCCGCCATGTTCACCGGCGCCATCCTGGCCCTCCTGGGCGCCTGGGCGAGCCTCACCCGCAGCGATTCCGTGAAAGCCTGACCATGTTCGAGACCCTCGCCGTCGGCGACACCACCTTCGCCCCCGCCCTCTTCCTAGCCCCCATGGAAGGCATCACCAACTCCGCCTTCCGGCGCCTGGTGTCCGACTTCGGCGGCTACGGGGCCCTGTACACCGAGATGCTGTCGGCCGGCGCCTACCTGCAGGAGAAGAGCCGCGAGTCCCCCTACACCCGCAAGCGCCCCTGCGAAGGCCCCGTCATCTACCAGTTCGGCGCCTCGGGCACCGAGGACCTGGAGGCCCTGTTCCGCAAGCTGCCCGAACTGGACGCCGCCGCCGTGGACCTGAACCTCGGCTGCCCCGCCCCCAAGATCCGCGCCCACGGCTGGGGCGTGGCCCTGTGCGCGGACTTCCCCCGCCTGCGGGAGGTGCTGGAGCGCATCCGCCGCAACTACCAGGGCAACCTCACCGTGAAGTGCCGCCTGGGCGACGACCCCGGGAACTGGCGGGAGGGGTTCCTGGAGCGGCTCCGGCTCTTCGAGGACGTGGGGGTGCAGGCCGTGACCGTGCACGTGCGGTTCTCCGGGGAGAAGCTCAAGCGCCGCCCCCGGTGGGAGGAGTACCCCTGGATCGCCGCGAACACCCGGCTCCCGGTCATCGGCAACGGCGACATCTGCCACCCCTCGGACCTGGAGCGGAACCGGGCCTTCTTCGAGCCGCTGGCGGGGATCATGCTGGGCCGCATCGCCGTGGTCAAGCCGTGGATCTTCCGGGAATTCGCGGGGCTGCCGCCCCTGGAGATCGACCATGCCGAGGTGTGGGACCGGCTCTACCGGTACACCCTGGAGGACATGCCCCCCGAAAGGGCCTTCGGCCGGCTCATGGACTTCACCTACTTCTTCGCCAAGAACTTCTTCTTCGGGCACCAGCTGTACAAGGGCATCCAGAAGGCCCAGGACGCAGCCGGGATCCGGGAGGCCGCCCTGCGGTTCCTGGAGGCCAAGCCCACCCTCCAGCCCGGCCAGGGACTCTCCTTCACGTAAAATCGCCAAATCCACCTCTTGACGGAATCGCCGAACTTCTTCATGGTCAGGCGTACGTCCCACTCACCACGGAGGCACCATGAAGATCCAAGAGCGCGATGTCAGCGGCGTGCACATCCTCGCCCCCGAGGGGAAGATCACCCTGGGCGACGGCGACCAGGAACTGGGCGAGGCCGTGCGCCAGGCCCTCGACAAGGGCGCCCGCAAGATCCTCATCGACTTCACCAAGGTCACCGTGCTCGATTCCTCGGGCCTGGGCGAGCTGGTGGGCTGCTACACCTCCATCAAGCGCCACACCGGCGAGCTGCGCATCTGCGGCCTCAATTCCAGGATCTTCAACCTGATGCAGATGACCAGCCTCCACTCCGTGTTCGAAGTGAAGGACACCGAAGCCGAAGCCCTGGCCGGTTTCTAGGTCCTACGGACCTTGATCGAGGACCCTCCGGCCCCGCCGCCTGAGCCCCCTGCACCTCCGGGAGGCCTCCAGGCGTTCGTGGCGTGCTGGTGCGAACGGCCCATCAAGGCCGTCCTCCAGCGGGTGTGGACCTTCTCGGGCTACGCCTGGCGCGGCTTCGCCCTGGCCTCCATCGCCATCGCCATG
>DBME01000406.1 GCA_002298155.1 Holophagaceae bacterium UBA706
GCTCGCCTGAAGGAACAGGGCATCACGTCGGTGGTGTTCGACCGCAATGGTTACGTCTACCACGGCCGCGTCAAAGCGTTGGCCGACAGCGCCCGGGCAGCCGGGCTCCAATTCTAGGAGGGTGAGGACTATGGCTTACAATGCACCCGAAACCAAGCCCGCCTCCCAGGACTCCCAGCAGGGGGAAATGAAGGATCAGGTCATCTATGTCGGTCGCGTCACCAAGGTCGTGAAGGGGGGCAAGAACTTCTCCTTCTCCGCGCTGGTCGTCGTGGGCGACGGTAACGGCAAGGTCGGCTTCGGCCTGGGCAAGGCCCTGGAAGTGCCTTCCGCGATCAAGAAGGGCATCGAAAGCGCCAAGCGGAACATGATCAGCGTTCCCGTGTCGCCCAACCGCAGCCTTCCCCATCCCATCACCGGCCGGTTCGGTTCCGGTTCCGTGCTGATGAAGCCCGCCCCCGAGGGCACCGGCATCATCGCCGGCGCCGCGGTCCGCGCCATCATGGAAGCCGCCGGCATCAACAACGTGCTCACCAAGAGCCTCGGTTCCTCCAACCCCCACAACGTGGTTCGCGCCACGTTCGAAGGGTTCAAGAACCTCATGGATCCCTACACGGTCTTGACCAACCGTGGCCTGGATCAGGCGGAGGCCTAAATGTCCCAGCTCCTCGGAAAGCAGGTCACCATCACCCTCAAGCGCTCCACCATCTGCACGGTGCCCAAGCACCGCGCGTTCGTGGCGACGCTCGGCCTCAAGAAGGTCGGCGACAAGCGCGAGTGCGAATACACGCCGAATGTGCATGGCATCGTCAAGCGCATTCCCTACCTCGTCGACGTTACGGTGAAGGGGTAAATGCCATGAAGCTCAATGAACTCAGGCCCGCAGAGGGCGCTACCAAGAATCGCAAGCGCATCGGCCGGGGCAAGGGCTCCGGCAACGGCAAGACCGCCGGCGCCGGCGAAAAAGGCCAGAAGTCTCGCCGCGGCTACTCCTCCCAGCGCGGTTTCGAGGGCGGCCAGATGCCCCTCCACCGCCGCCTTCCCAAGCGCGGCTTCACCAACATCCACGCCGTGCAGCTCCAGGAGCTCGGTCTGGACTTCATCTCGACCCATTTCGCCGAAGGCGAGACGGTCTGCCTCGAGTCCCTGCGCGACAAGAACCTTGCCAACCCCAAGATCGGCGGCATCGTCGTCCTCAAGCGCGGCGAGCTGGCCCACAAGATCACCGTGGTCGCCGACCGTGTCACCAAGGGTGCCCGTGAAGCCATCCTGGCTGTCGGGGGCACCATCCAGGAGCCTCCCTGCGCAAAGCAGTCGGCCAAGTAGGCCACCCGCAAGGATCTGATACGCATGGAAAAACTCCGGCAGTTGTTCTCCAACCCTGAACTACGCAAGCGGCTCCTGTTCACCCTGGGGCTGCTGGTGATCTACCGCCTGGGCGTACACGTGTCCGTCCCGGGCGTGAACGCCGAAGCCCTGGCCAAGAACCTGGGCAAGGCGGGGGACCTGCTGAACGTGGTGGATCTGTTCTCCGGCGGCGCCTTCAAGAAGTTTTCCGTGTTCGCCCTGGGCATCACCCCCTACATCACGGCCTCCATCGTGCTCCAGCTGATGGGCGCCGTGGTGCCCACCCTCGAGAACCTCCAGAAGAAGGAGGGCGAGGCCGGGCGTCAGAAGATCAACCAGTGGACCCGTTACCTGACCGTCGGCCTGGCCTTCGTCCAGGGCTTCGGCATCGCCACCCTGGCCCAGAGCCTTCCGGACGTCGTCACCAACCCCGGTCTGGGCTTCAAGATCCTGTGCGCTTTCACCCTGTCCACCGGCACCATCTTCGTGATGTGGATCGGTGAGCAGATCACGGACCGGGGCGTCGGCAACGGCATCTCGCTCCTCATCTTCGCCGGCATCGTCTCCGGTCTTCCCCGGGCCCTCGGCACCATCGGCGGCCTGATGAAGCAGTCCATCACCAACCAGGGCAACGTGGCGCCTCCGGGCGTCTTCCTTCTCCTGATTGCGGGCATGAGCGTGGTGCTTCTGGCCGTCGTGATGGTTGAAAACGCATACCGGAACATACCGATCCATTACGCCCGCCGGGTGGATTCGTCCCGCATGGCCAGCCAGCGGAGCTCCTACCTGCCCCTGAAGGTGAACACCGCCGGCGTCATGCCCGTCATCTTCGCCAGCTCGGTGATCTTCTTCCCGGCGACCATCGCCCAGTTCACGCATTGGGATTGGCTGAACAAGGCCTCGGCCTACATCAGCCCCCAGTCCCACTTCTGGACGTACACCCCCATCTTCGTGGGCGTGGTCATCTTCTTCGCTTTCTTCTACACCAGCATCGTCTTCAACCCCGATGAGACCGCGGACAACATGAAGCGGTCCGGCGGGTACATCCCCGGTATCCGGCCCGGCAAGGAAACCAGCATCTACATGGACAGCATCCTGTCCAAGCTGACCTTCGCGGGCGCCGTCTACCTGGCCTGCGTCTCCATCGTCCCCCTGATCATCACCAACAGCATGCCGGCGTTGAACTTCTACTTCGGCGGAACCTCCCTCCTCATCGTCGTTGGCGTGGCCATGGACACCGTGGCCCAGCTTGAGAGCTATCAAGTGATGCGCCGCTACGACGGGTTCCTGGAGAAGGGGCGCATCCGGGGTGGTCGGCTGGCCCGATCGGGGAGCAGAGCACAATGAAAGTTCATATCCTCCTAGGCGCCCCCGGTTGCGGGAAGGGTACCCAGGCCAAGCGCCTGGTGGAAAAAAGGTCTTTGATTCACCTGTCTACGGGTGATATTCTGAGAGATGCCGTTTCGAAAGGAACGGAAGTAGGCCTTCGGGCCAAGGCCATCATGGCCAGTGGCAAACTTGTGGATGACAACACGGTCAACGGTCTCGTTTTCGCGCGGCTGCAGGATGAGACGGGAGACGTGCTGTTCGATGGATATCCGCGGACTCTTCAGCAGGCTGAATCCCTTGGGAAGTTCCTCTCCCTCCAGGGTATCGGCCTCGGGTTCGTGATCGACATCGAGGTCCCCGAGGGCGCCTTGGAAGAAAGGGTAGTTAACCGCCGAGTTTGCAGCAATAACAGCTGTGGCGCGATCTACCACCTTGTCAATAAGCCCCCTGTCAAGGATGGCATCTGCGATGTGTGCGGGAGTCCGCTCAAGCACCGCGCCGATGACACCCCGGAAGCCTTCAGGTCCCGGATGGTCGAGTTCAATGCGACCTTCCAGCCCCTCCAGGCCTTCTACAAGGGAATGCCGAACTACCGCTGTGTGGACGGTCTCCGTTCTACGGACGGGATCCACGCCACCATCCTTGAACTGTTCCAGGAGCAAGCTTGAGCAAAGAAGAAGCCATTGAGCTCGAAGCCACAGTGGTGGAGTCTTTGCCCAACGCCGTGTTCCGGGTGGAGTTGGAAAACAAGCACCAGGTGCTTGCCCATATCAGCGGAAAAATGCGGAAGAACTTCATCCGCATCCTCCCGGGTGACCGGGTCCTTGTCGAGGTCACGCCTTACGATCTCAGCCGTGGCCGGATCATCTACCGATTCAAGTAATCTCACGATCCCTGGGGGAAACCCATGAAAGTCAGGCCATCCATCAAAAAGTTGTGCGAGCACTGCAAGGTGGTCCGCCGTGAAGGCATCAATCGGATCATCTGCAAGAAGAATCCCAAGCACAAACAGCGTCAAGGTTAAGGAGTAAGCATGGCACGCATCGCAGGAATCGATCTGCCAATTGCCAAGCGCATCGAGATCGCGCTCACGTACATCTACGGCATTGGGCGCCCCAAGGCCCAGAGCATCCTGACCCGGGCCAAGGTCGATTTCGCCACCAAGGTGCGCGATCTCACCGAGGACGAGATCGGACGCATCCGCCGTGTGATCACCGCTGAGGAGACCGTCGAAGGCGACCTGCGCAAGAACATCGGCATGGACATCAAGCGTCTCATGGACATCGGTTGCTACCGGGGGCTCCGCCACCGCAAGGGCCTCCCCGTCCGTGGACAGCGCACGCATACCAACGCGCGGACCCGCAAGGGCAAGCGCAAGACCGTGGCCGGCAAGAAGAAGTAAAGGTTGAGGAACTGACATGGCAAAGACCCAGTCGAAGACCGCCGGCAAGAAGGTGGTCAAGAAAAAAGAAAAGAAGAACGTACCCCACGGCGTGGCGCACATCCAGGCCTCGTTCAACAACACGATCATTTCCATCTCCGACCCGATGGGGAACATGCTCAGCTGGGCTTCCAGCGGCAACCAGAACTTCCGGGGCACCCGGAAGGGCACGCCGTTCGCCGCGCAGATCGCCGCGGGCGTCGCCGCCGAGGCCGCCAAGGAGCAGGGCATCCGCAGTGTCGATGTCCGCGTGAAGGGCCCCGGGGCTGGCCGCGAAAGCGCCATCCGCGCCCTGAACGCCGCCGGCATTTCCGTGACCAGCATCCGCGACGTCACCCCCATTCCCCACAATGGCTGCCGCCCCCCCAAGCGGCGCCGGGTCTAAGAGAGGAGGAGAACCATGGCTCGATATCAAGACGCCGTTTGCCGCCTCTGCCGCCGCGAAGGCATGAAGCTCTATCTCAAGGGTGAGCGCTGCTTCAAGGAGAAGTGCTCCTTCGAGACCCGCAAGGGCAAGATCCCCGGACAGCACGGTGCCGCCAAGGCCAAGAAGCCCACTGGCTACGCCCTGCAGCTCCGCGAGAAGCAGAAGGTCAAGCGCATCTACGGCGTGCTGGAAAAGCAGTTCCGCCTCTATTTCGAACGTGCCGACTCCAAGAAGGGCGTGACGGGTCACAACCTGCTCTCCTTCCTGGAAAGCCGTCTCGACAACGTCGTCTTCCGGCTCGGGTTCGCCCCCAGCCGCGCCGCTGCCCGCCAGATGGTGATGCACGGCCACATCATGGTCAACGGCAAGCGGGTCGACATCCCCAGCTTCCAGACCAAGAGCGGCCAGAGCATCGAGATCTCGGTCAAGGCCCAGGCCAACGACTTCGTCAAGTCCTCCCTGGAGACCGCGGCTGGCCGCGGAATCCCCCAGTGGCTCACCCTCGACGCCGGCGCCTTCAAGGGCTCGGTGATCGCAGTTCCCAAGCGGGAAGATGTTCCTCTTGACATCAACGAGCAGCTGATCGTCGAACTCTACAGCAAGTAAGGGGACAGGAATGCTGAACATCAGCGATTTCCAGCGGCCGCGTTTCGCGGAGGTGAGTGCGAGCTCGAAGACGGGCTCCTATGGCGAGTTCGTCGCCTTCCCCTTCGAACGCGGATTCGCTACCACCTGCGGCCACGCCCTGCGCCGGGTGCTGCTCAGCAGCATCCAGGGGGCGGCTGTCACCAACGTCCGCATCAAGGGCGTGCAGCACGAATTCACGGCCATGCCGGGAGTCTGGGAGGACATCACCCACATCCTCCTGAACCTCAAGGAAATCCCTTTCAAGCTCCATTCCTCGCAGCCCCAGATCGTGACCATCAGCCACAAGGGCGAAGGCGTCGTGACCTCCGGGTCCATCCGCTGCAACCAGAATGTGGAAGTGATGAACCCCGACGTTCACATCGCCACCCTGGGCGAGGACGGCGAGCTTGAGATGGAGATCCAGGTCTCCATGGGCCGCGGCTTCGTCACCGCCGACCGCAATCTGGACGAGAAGCTGGGCCTGGGGTTCATCCCCCTGGATTCCAACCACAGCCCCATCATCCGGGTGAACTACATCGTCGAGCCCGCCCGTGTGGGCCACAGCACCGACTACGAAAAGCTGACCCTGCAGGTCTGGACCAACGGCACCGTGGATCCCAAGGATGCCGTGAGTGATTCCGCCCTGATCCTGCGCGAGCACTTCCTCATCTTCGCCCGTCAGGACGAGGATGCCGTGGAAACCGACCAGACCGCCACCATCCTCACCACTGAGGGCGTCAACGGCATGCTCGGCAAGTCCGTGGAAGAACTGGAGCTTTCCGTCCGGGCCAACAACTGCCTCCGGAACGCCAACATCACCACCATTGGCGAACTGGTACAGCGCACCGAAGCGGAACTGATGAAAACCAAGAACTTTGGTAAGAAGTCGCTCCAGGAGATCAAGGACGAGCTCGCCCGCATCGGCCTTTCCCTCGGCATGCGAATCGAACAAGAGGTCTAAGGAGCCTACCCATGCGTCACAATGTCTCCGGCAAGCGCCTGGGCCGTACCACCAACCAGCGCAAAGCCCTCATGAAGGGTCTGGCCATCTCGCTCGTCACCCACGAGCGTCTGGAAACCACCCTCGTGAAGGCCAAGGAGCTCCGCAAGTTTGTTGAGCCCTTCATCACCCTCGGCCGGAAGGACACCGTCGCCAACCGCCGGCTCGCCATGGCCCGCCTGGGCAGCAAGGCCGCCGTCGAGAAGCTCTTCGACAGCGCCTTCAGCTCCCGTTTCGAAGGCCGCCCCGGCGGCTTCACCCGCATCCTCAAGACGGACCACCGTCTGGGCGACGCGGCCGACATGGCGATCATCGAGCTGGTGGACTACGTCCTCCCCGAGCCCAAGGAAGCCGAAGCCGCTGCCGAGTAATCGGTCAGACAGCTTCAAGAAAAGCGCCCCGCAAGGGGCGCTTTTTCATGGT
>DBME01000450.1:0-512 GCA_002298155.1 Holophagaceae bacterium UBA706
TGAAACCTTGCAATGGGACCCGGCGGGTAACCACCCCCGCCTGGCAAAGCTGGCCAGCAGCCAGAAGCGAGTCTTGCGTGGCGGGAAAGTACTGGGGTAACCCAGGCCACGAAGCGTAGACAGCGAGTGAACAGGCCGTGTGATTGAGCCCCGAAATATTTATCCTCGCGGAAGCCGACGTTGTCGATATTGCGGAAGGCAGCACCCGAGAGCCGTAATGGCCTGGCTAAGGGTTCCGCCGGGGTCGGAGAGCAGGGCATGTTCACAGGGGGTCCCCCAGGAACCTGGGAGGCCCTGTCGTTTCCGCCGACAATGAAGTGGTGAGGGAACCCACGTAAAACGAACCCAGGCCCGGAGGGGGGTGCCAACCCCGAAGGGAGCGAACACATGGCACAGGGCGGTACCGCCAACCGAAAACCGAGGAGGAAGGCGGGAGGAAGGACAGGGCGTCGGAGCAGCTCGTAGTAGCGATGAAAGCGGGGAACCGTTCCGAGGGACCCGCTGGAGCCAAG
>DBME01000450.1:530-3824 GCA_002298155.1 Holophagaceae bacterium UBA706
GTCTCCACGAAACAACAACGGATAGCAGAATTGGCCAGGCAGATGCCGGAGGTGTCGTTCACCGCATTGGCCTACCACATGGACATCGAGTGGCTCAAGGAAGCCTACCGGCGCACCCGCAAGGATGGGGCCGTAGGGGTTGACGGGCAAACGGCACAGGACTACGCGGAAAACCTGGAGGCTAACCTCCAGTCCCTGCTCGACCGTGCCAAGGCCGGAGACCCCTACAAGGCCCCNNGTCTACATCCCCAAAGGGGATGGCAGCCAGCGGCCCCTGGGCATCCCCACCTTCGAGGACAAAGTCCTTCAGAGGGCGGTGGTCATGCTCCTGGAACCCCTCTATGAGCAGGACTTCATGGACTGTTCTTACGGATTCCGGCCCGGGAGGTCCGCCCACCAGGCCCTGGAGGCCATCTGGGCACAAACGATGCGCATGGGAGGCGGATGGGTGCTGGATGTGGATATTCGACAGTATTTCGATACGTTGGACCACGCCTGCCTCAGGGAAATCCTGGACAAGAGGATGCGGGACGGAGTGTTGCGGCGCCTGATCGGCAAATGGCTGAAGGCGGGGGTGCTGGACCAGGGATGCATCACGCACCCTGAAACCGGGACCCCACAAGGGGGCGTCATCTCCCCCATGCTGGCCAACATCTACCTCCACGAGGCGCTGGACGTATGGTTCGCGAAGGAAGTGCAGCCCCGGCTACGGGGTCAAGCCTTCCTGGTGCGCTATGCGGACGACTTCGTAATGGGCTTTGCCCGGGAGGAGGATGCTCGCCGTATCCTGGAAGTGCTGCCGAAGCGTTTCGAGAAGTTCGGCCTGAAGATCCATTCAGACAAAACCCGGCTGGTGGAATTCAGGAAGCCCAAGGAGCCGCGAGACCCCGGTGGGGGACCCGGCAACTTCGACTTCCTGGGCTTCACCCATTACTGGGGTAAATCCCAGAAGGGAGCCTGGGTGGTGAAGCGGAAGACCTCCAAGAAGCGCTTCAGCCGCGCCATCAAGGCCATGGGGGATTGGCTGCGGAAGAACCGGCATAGCCGCCTTCCTGAGCAGCACAAGACCCTGCGTCAGAAGCTGATCGGCCACTACAACTACTACGGCATCACTGGGAACTTCAAGGCCATCGCCAGCTTCTTCCACTGGGTAAGATCCCTTTGGAAGAAATGGCTAGGCCGGCGGTCCCAGAAGGCGGTGCTCAGCTGGGAAGCCATGGCCCGGGTGCTGGAGCGACTCCCGCTCCCTCCGCCACGGATGAAGAAGCCAAAACGCCGCCCACTCGCAGCTACTTGAGTGATCTGAGGAGCCGGATGCCTTAATTGGGCACGTCCGGATCTGAGGGGGGCCTGGGGCCGAGAGGCCCCAGGTCTACCCGACCCGAGGCGCCGAGGAGCCGAGGATCGCCGGGAAAAGAATGAACAGATTGGGCGAATCATAGGTCAGTCACGCTTATGCTCCGACTCTGGCACAGTTGTTCCAATCCCTTTCCAATGCCAGGTGCCCATGTCCATTCTGTCGGGTTGCAGATCCATATTCGCCATTTCCCTGCTGCTGGCCGCGAGCCTTGCCGGGGCGGCGCCCCCGGCAGTCCCATACAGTGGGGCGCTGATCACCGGAGTTCCCCACGTCAAACAGGAGCCGGACTTCTGCGGCGAGGCCTGTGTCGCCATGTGGATGACCAAGGCCGGCCATCCCGTGTCGCAGGACTGGGTCTTCGACCAGTCCGGGGTGGACCCTGCGCTGGCCAGGGGATGCTACACCGCGGAACTGGCGCGCACGCTGACCCGCATCGGCTTCCAGCCGGGTCCGGTGTGGACGGGGCTTCCCGGCCATGATCCGGCGGGGCTGGCCGAGGCCTTCCGGGGGCTGGTGGAGGACCTGGGGCGGGGCATCCCTTCCATCGTCTGCATGCGGTACGACGGGACCCCGGATGCGCCCGAGCACTTTCGTCTGGTCCTGGGTTTCGATGCGGAGAAGGACCAGGTGATCTACCACGAACCCGCCCAGGCCAAGGGAGCCTATCTCCGCATGGCCCGTGCGCGGTTCCTGCGCCTGTGGCCCCTGGCCATTCGGGACGGGACCCGCACCGTCATCTGAAGGGTCTCCAGGACGGCGTGAAGGCGGGACACCTGCCGTCCTTCGAAACCCTGACCGGCCTGACGGAGGATGCGTTCTACGGTGACGACGCCTACGACACCCACTATGCGCAGGCCCGGTACCTCTGCTACTACCTGCAGGAGCAGGGCAAGCTCGTGGACTTCTACCGGCGGTTCGTCCGGGACCACGGGAAGGATCCCTCCGGGTTCCGGACCCTGGCGGCCGTGCTGGGCACCGACGACATGGCCGCCTTCCAGCGGTCCTGGGAGGCCTGGGTCCTGACCTTGACGTTCTGATCTGCGTTCTGTTTCCAGCATTACCCCGTCAGTCGCTATACTGGAAAAAACCTCGGAGTCCAACCATGAAGCTCGCCATCCTGCTGGCCTTGACCACCGTCCTTTCCGCCCAGGAGCCCGCCAAGGCTCCCGCGAAGGCTCCCGCTCCCGCCCCCGCCAAGGCAGCCGCCGCGGCCGAGCGCGACACCAAGCGCACGCGCGAACTGAAGAAGCGCGAAGCCCAGGCGGACAAGCTCGCCGGGGAGGCCCGCCTCCAGAAGCGCAAGGCTCTGAAAGAGAAGGCCGCACAGGAGCGCTTCAAGCGCGCGGAAGCCTCCGAGCGGAAGATGGCCGAGAAGGCCCGGAAGACCGCTGAGGAAGCCCAGCGCAAGGCCGCGGCCCACCTCAAACGCGCCGACGAGATCCGCGCGAAGGCCGAGGCTTCCTGGAAGGCCTTCCAGGGAACCCCGCGGCCCGCCGAGCCTGCGGCCAAGCCTGCCGAAGCCCCCAAGCCCGCTGCTCCCGCCACGAAGGAAGAAGTGGCCGGTTAGCTACTTCTTGCCATCCAGCCGGCCCTTGCCGAGCTGGTACCGCACCACGCGCACCTTCAGGTCGGCCGCCAGCCAGAACTCCACCAGTGCCGTGGCGGGGTTTCCGTAGGTGGCGAAGTCGAACGTCATCTGGGCCTCGGTCGTTTCGCCGGAGTAGAGCTTGCCGGTGCCCTCCCAGGTCTGCCCGCCGTCCTTGGACAAGCGCATCCAGTAGGACGTGCCCGCCTCGGTGCCCTTGGACTTCAGGACCCAGGCCAGGGTCTGGCCGGCCTCCTCGGGGACTTCCACCAGGTCCAGGTCCGGTGCGGGAACCACCGGCTGCTTCAGGAACGCCACACGGGAGGTCTCCTGGAAGACTTCAAGGGTC
>DBME01000240.1 GCA_002298155.1 Holophagaceae bacterium UBA706
CTATCGCCGAGGCGCCGAGGAGCCGAGGAGCCGAGGATCGTCGAGAAAGGAAAACGAAACAGGCGGACTGCTGGGGTCTCGCTTGCGTTCTAGATTTCCGTTACCGCCAAACCCGCGTTCCTCGGATCGAACGGGATCTCCATGCGCTGGCAGGCGGCGATGAAGGTCTCCCGGTCGTGGCAGCGGAGGTAGGCTTCCAGCGGCTCCACCTTGCGGGTGCTGATGAGCTCCACCAGCGCCTCGTTGTGGGAGAGCTGGCCGTAGCGGCTCTGCAGCATGACCGTGGGCAGCTGCGAGCATTTGTCGCTGCGGATGAGGTTCGCGATGCTCGGATTGTTGAACAGCGTCTCCATGGCCACCACCTGCCCGCCGCCGATCTTGGGCAGGAGGGTGTGGCCGACGATGGCGGTGAGGGTCTCGGCGAGCCGGGCCAGGACCCGGCGGCGCTGGTCCGGGGGGAACATGCCCGCAAGCGTCGAAAGGGTCTCCTCCAGGGTGGCCGTGGCCAGCGTGGCGATGACCATGCGGCCCGTCTGCACCGCCTGCAGGCACAGCTCCAGGGTCTGGCCGTCCCGGATCTCGCCGGCGGCGAGGATGTCCGGGGCCTGGCGCAGGGCGGCGCGCAGGGCCTGCTTCTGGCGCACCGGATCGCAGCCCACTTCCCGCTGGCGGATGAGGCAGCTGCCCTTGGGGAACTCGAACTCGATGGAGTCCTGGATGGTGACGACGTAGCCCTTGCGCCCGGAATTGGCCAGGTTCAGGAGGCACGCCTGGGTCGTGGACTTGCCGCTGCCCATGGGGCCGGTGAGGAGCACCAGCCCCTTGTTGAGCACCGAAAGGCGCCGCACCGTGTCGGGAATCCCGAGGCTCTCAGGGTCCGGCACCTCCCGGGGCACCACCCGCACCGCGATGCTGGGGCCGGCGTAGTCATGGAAGAGGCTGACCCGGAGGCGGCAGGGCAGACCTGGATCCTGCCGGGCGAATTCCGTATCCTGGCCCGCGAGGAAGGCGTCCCACACCTTGGGCGGAACCCAGGTCTGCACCAGCTCCTGGAGGCGTTTGGGCGGAAGGTTGCCGTAGTCGCCGAGGGATTCCACCGAGCCGCCCATGCGCACCAGGGGCGGCTCATCGGCATTGAGGTAGAGGTCGGACCCGCCGCCGTTGAGCAGCTTCATGATCAGGGGATCGAGGCTGTCCAGGGTCGCCGAGGGCTCGGAGCACGACGCGAACCGCGACGCCACCAGGCGGGTCCCCATGGATTCCCTGCGCACCAGGATGTGGAACATCGCCCCGTCCATCTCGTGGTCGAAGAGCACCTTCTCCCCCCGCAGGAAGGCCGTGGACTGCGCTTCGGGGATGATCTCCTTGGCCAAGCCGTCCAACACGGTGCCCAGGAGTTCCTGGGCGCTCAGCGCGATGCGGTGGCCCCCGGCCACCTCCACCACCGGGGGATCCCCCGGGTCCAGGCGCAGCAGCGTGGCGCCCCTGCTGACCATCTGCTGAAGGAACTTGTCGATTTTTGCCATGACGGCCACCCTTGCATGGGGATATATGGGCCCATGCTACCAGGGTTCTACGGGTCCTTCACTCCGGCTTCTTGGCCGGTTCAAGGATGCCGCAGGGGGCGCACCGCCGGAAGTACTGCCCCCGGGCGGTGGAGGGGATCAGCCGCATGGGCTGGCCGCAGGCGGCGCAGGTGCCCGCCTCGGGCAGGTCCGCCCCCAGGTCCGCGGCCCAGGCCCCGCACTTGACGCAGACCTTGGCGCCCGCCTTGGTGGTGCGCACGGGTCCCTGGCAGAGCCGGCAGGTTTCCGCGGGCTTGCCCTCGGCGTCCGTCTCGTAGGAGACCCGGCATTCAGGATCCTTCGAGGCGGCGCACTTCACGTAGTTCCGGCCCTCCCAGGCCCTCAGGTGGAGGCTGGACCCGCACCGGGGGCAGTCGCCCACCACCGGCCCCGTGGGTGGCCGGGGGGGAGCCGAGGCGGCCCCGGCCTTGATCTGGCCGACCACGTCCTTCACGAACCCGCGGATGCGCTCCATGAAGTCGTCCCGGCGGGCCTCGCCGCGGCGGATGCGCTCCATCTGGGCCTCCCACTCGCCGGTGAGCTGGGGGCTGCGCAGGGGCTCGGCCCGGATGCTGCGGATGAGGTCGATGCCCTTGGCGGTGGGCTGGAGGATGTTGCGCCGGCGTTCCACATAGGCGCGCTTGAGGAGGGTCTCGATGATGTTGGCGCGGGTGGCCGGGGTGCCCAGGCCGCAGTCCTTCATGGCCCCCTTGAGCTCGTCGTCGTCCAGTTCCTTGCCGGCGCTCTGCATGGCGCCCAGCAGGTCGGCCTCACTCATGCGCTTGGGCGGGGTGGTCTTGCCGGCCTTGGGGAAGAGGTCCTTGGTGTCCACGGCCTCGTCCTTCACCACGGCGGGCAGGGTGCCGTTCTCCTCGTCCTCCTCGGGCTCCTCGCCCTCCTCCACCTTGGCCTCCTTCTTGGGGCGGGAATGGGGGGGATCCACCTCCGACCAGCCCAGGGCCTTGACCACGGTGCCCAGGGTCTTGAAGGACTCCTTCTCGATCTTCGTGATGATGGTGGTCTTGGCCTCGATCCTGTCCGGCCAGAAGGCGGCCAGGAAGCGCCGGGCGATGAGTTCGTAGATCTTCAGCTTGTCCCCGGACAGGCCGCGGGCGGGGCTCTCGGTGGGCACCAGGGCGGTGTGGTCCTCCACCTCCTTGTCGTTCACGAACCGCTTGTCCAGCTTCACGGGCCAGCGCCCCCGCAGCTCCTCCACGAAGGGCCGCAGGGCCTCCAGCTGGCCCTGGGCCAGGGACCGGATCCACGCGGGGATCTTGGCGGCGTCGGCCTCGGTGAGGCAGCGGGAATTGGTTCGGGGGTAGCTGATGAGCTTGGCCTCGTAGAGGTCCTGGGCCACTTCCAGGGTGTGCTCGGCCGTGAACCCGAAGCGTTTGTTGGCCTCCTTCTGCAGGTTCGTGAGGTCGTAGAGCAGCTCGGGCTTCTTCTTCTCGGTGCGCGCGGTGACCGAGGCCACCTTGCCCGGGAGACCCTGGAGCTTGCCGGCCAGCTCCCGCACGGCCTCCTCGGTGTCGAAGCGCTCCTGGTCCCGGCCGTCCTCCTTGTGGAACCACTTGCCCTTGTAAGTGCCCGCCTCCGCCTGGAACACCGCCCAGAGGGTCCAGAAGTCCTTGGGAACGAAGTCCAGGATCTCCAGTTCGCGGTTCACCAGCAGGGCCAGGGTGGGGGTCTGGACCCGGCCGATGGAGTAGACGCCTTCTCCCCCGCTCTTTCGCTGGACCAGGGTCTGGGCCCGGGTGCAGTTGATGCCCACGAGCCAGTCCGCCTCCTGGCGGCACCGGGCTGCGTCCCGCAGGCCCTCGTAGGCCGTGCCGGGCTTCATGTTGCCGTAGGCCTCCCGGATGGCGTCGTCGGTGAAGCTGGAGGTCCAGAACCGCTGCACGGGCTTGGAGGCCCCGGCCAGGCGGTACACCAGGTCGAAGATGAGCTCGCCCTCGCGCCCCGCGTCGGTGGCGTTCACGATGTCCGCCACGTCCTCGCGGTTCATGAGTTTCTCCACGACCTGGTACTGGTCCTTGGTGGATTCGATGGGCGCGTACCGGAATTCGGGGGGGAAGAAGGGCACGGAATCCATGCGCCACTGCTTGAGGGCGGGATCGTAGCCGTCGGGCCCCAGGGCCTCCACCAGGTGGCCCACGCACCAGGTGACGATGATCCCCTCGCCCTGGATGAAGCTCCGCCCCGTCCCCTGGATGCCCAGGGCCGCCGCGATGGCGCGGCCCATGCTCGGTTTTTCGCTGACGATGAGGCGGATCGGTGTGGCCATGACCTACCATTCTACGGGAACGTGTACACTGTCCCAGAGGTTCGGCATGGCTTTCACACCAGGATCCCGACGCGGCCAGATGGCGGACATCAACATGACGCCGATGATCGACGTGATGCTGGTGCTCCTGATCATCTTCATGGTGGCCGCCCCCATGCTCACCACCGGGGTGGACGTGAACCTCCCCGAGAGCCGGACCGGCCGGAACCTGGAATCCGAGGCCCTGGTCGTCACCCTGGCCCGGGACGGCCGCATCGAGTTCGAGAAGCACTTCGTGCTGGAAGGCGTCCTCAAGGCCCAGCTCCGCCAGCGCGCCGCCGAGAGCCGCAAGCGCCCCGTCATGGTCCGCGCCGACAACAACATCCCCTACGGGCGGGTCATCGCGGTGGTGGACGCCATCCGGGAGGCGGGCTTCACCCAGGTGGGCTTCGTCACCCAGGCCTCCACGGCCCCGGCGGAAGCCGGCCCCCGGGAAGACTGAGGCGGCCGTGAGCCAGGAGCTCTACCCCTACCTCAGGGAACGCGCCCGGATGGGCAGCGAAGGCCTGGGGCTCGCCCTGGGCGTGGCCGTGGGCATCCATCTCATGGCCCTGGCGGCCATCCTCATCACGCCCAATGCCGACGCCTCCCACGACGACACCAAGGTCGTGTGGGTGCGCCTGCCGGCGGCGGGCGTCGAGGGCACCTCCGGCGGCCAGGCCCCCATGGAGGAAGGCAAGGAGGGCGAGCGCCACCGCCGCGTGGAGGAGGTCGCCCCCAAGGTCACCGAACCCACCGGCTACAACGCCACCCCCAACGCCTTCGGCACTCGCGCCACCAAGCCCCTCCAGGGCACCAGCACCAACCCCGACAGCCTGGGCAAGGCCCCCGTGGCCTCGAAGGGCAGGACTCCGGCCGCCAACCCCACCCCCGGCGCGGCGGGCTCGGGCGGCGGCGGCGGCATCGGC